>JAISMZ010000233.1 GCA_031276475.1 Coriobacteriales bacterium | reverse complement strand
CCCTTACGGAAAATGGGACGAAACGTACCGTCCCCTTTGTCCCACTCCGTACCGTCCCCTTTGTCCCGCACTGCGTCCGCTTATGACCCTAAAACAGGGCCGGACGGCCTGTCCCTATGGCCCTTTCTATGGCCCTTTCTCTGTCCCGCTACTCCACTCCGTCCATAAACTTAAGGATGCGGGTGTTGCTGTAGGCGGGGTCGTTGAGGAGGTCGTAGTAGACGGGCTGGGGTTTTCTGCCGTCGTAGGCCTGAAGCAGGGGGGTTTTGGGGGACTGGGCAAAATTGCGAGCGACGATGCAGTTTTCGCCGCTTTTCAGTTTTACCAGGCAGCCGGTGGGGTATGGGGCGATGATGCTGTCCAGGGCGTCTACGATGTCGGGGTCAAACTTGCGGTCGCTTTGCTGTTGCAGAACCTCCAGGGCGGCAACGGGAAACATCGCGGCGCGGAAGGCGCGCTTGGAGACGAGGGCGTCATAGACGTCGCAGATGGCGATGATCCGGCCAAAGAGGGAGATGTTCTTGCGGCGCAGGCGATGGGGGTAGCCGGTGCCGTCGTAGTTCTCGTGGTGCTGAAGTACGCCCTGGGACATCAGAGGCGTAAAGGTGAAGTTGCGCTGAAGGTAGGCGTTGCCCTTCTCAACGTGCATTTTAACCATATCAAACTCTTCGTCGGTGAGTTTGCCGGGGCGGGTGAGCAGGCCGGCGGGAAGAAAGGCGGAGCCCACGTCATGAAACAGCGATGAGATGCCCATCTCGATGAGTTGCTCGTAGGGAAGCTGAAGCTTGATGCCAATGCGCAGGGCGAGGATCATCACCATTACGGCATGAAAGTCGTCGTAGCCGCCGTAGGGGCGGGTGTCAATGTAGTCGATGAGCACGCCCTGGCGCTCAATCAGGGCGTTGAGCACGGGCTCAACTATCTCGCGCTGGCCGGTGCGGCTGACGGTGTAGCTGAAGGAGGTGTCGTGCCGGACGTTGTCGATGATGTTGGCGGTCGCGCAGACCGCGCCGTAGTAGAGGGCCTCGCTGATTATCGGCTCGGCGACGATCTCGTCGGCGCAGGGGTCGAGGATGTAGGCGCCGGGGTAGCCGGCCTTCTTGATCTTCTCAACGTCACGGTTTGAGAGCTTTTGACCGTCTACAAAGGCTTTATTGCAGCCCTCGTCAAAGAGATTACGGGCCAGCAGCATGCCCTTTGTCAAACCTGCTTGTGTAAGGTACCTCATTTAACTACATACTCTCCTCTATCGTATCAGACGGCGAACGCAAAGCGGTCTCTCGCTTTGCGTTCGCCGCGCTCATGCCGTTTTGCACCCAACTCCTATCGTCTGCTCAGCTTGTTGCGGCGGACGAAGAGGAAGGTGAGCAGGATGCCGATTGCCAGAAGCACTATCGCGAAGGGCAGGATACCAGATTTTATCAGCGCGCCCAGGGGGTCGCTGCTAAAGCTGCTTCCGGCGGCGTTGGCGGTCTCGGCCATGACGCGACCGGCCTCCATCAGATTCTCGCTATCCATGGTTGCCAACGGCTCGGCATTGGAGCTGTTCAGCAGCTGACGACGGTCAAAGAGCTCGTAGAGGCCGGCGCCGTAGTTAAACATCGCCACGGTATCCAGGCTGGCAGCAGGCTTTGCCAGGCCACCAACGGAGGCAGCACCGTCACCCGAGCCACCGGAGCCACCGGAGCCGTCCGCGCCACCAGCATCGCTCGTGGCGGCAGCACCGCTGTCGTCACCGCCGGTGGCCGTGCCGTCGTCGCCGGTAGCCGTGCCACCGCCTCTCGCCCCGTCCTCGGGAACCACCGGCTCGCCGTCTATCAGCGGCTCATCGCCGGTAGCGGCAGAGGCGCTGGTGCTGGGCTCGGCGTCGGAACCAAGGTTGGGACCGATATTGCCCTCGGCAAGCCGGCCTTCCTCAACAGCGGCCTTAAAGTCAGCCAGGTCGCGGTAGCCTGTAGCCAGGCCGGCCAGTTTGCTTACCACCTGCTCGCTAAAGAAGCGCGAGGTGTAATCGGCAAAGCTCTCATCGCCGGCAGCGTCAACAAGCTCCACGGTCTCGCCGCTGAGGTAGTTAAAGGCAACCACCTTGCCGTTGCTGTAGCGCACCATGACGATGCTCGAGTCGCTGCCCAGGTTATTGCTCATCTCGGCAACACCGCTGGCAGAGAAGTTCTCGGGGTAGGTCAGCGCACCCTGCGTGTCTACGATATTACCCTCGTCGTCCAAGACGGTGAGGTAGCTGTCGCCCGCCTCGCCGCTGGCAGAGCCGTCCGCGGCAGACGAGCCAACCTCACGCACTCCGGCAAGCACGGCATCGGCAACCACCGGCAAGGCGGGGTCAACCGGGAACAGCGTGCCATCGGAGGCGAGGATTCGCATTGGCTGCGTAACGCCGTCGCCCACCACGGTGTAACCCTTAAAGGTCTGCAGGGTCGCGCCATCGGCGCTGCCGCTGAACAGTGGCACGGGGCCGCCCTCAACCAGCGCGAACTCACCAACATGGCGCGCGATGCTGCCGCTGGCCAGGTCGTAGACAACGCCGCCCTCGGCCAGGGCCTCACCGTTTTGCAGGTGCAGGTAGGTGCCCGGCAGCAGCCCCAGCTCGGAGCTCTGCACGCCGGCGGCGGTAACGTGGTACAGCGCGTCGCCGTAAACCATCACGGAGCGGCGCATGCCCACCGGGTCAACGCTGAAGCTGGTAACGCTGCCGCCCTGGTTAACCAGCACGACGAGCGGCGTGGTAAAGTCGTAATTAAAGCTGTAGCTGCGCTGCTCCAAAGCGGACTCGTAGAGCAGCTTGTAGTTGCTGAAGTCGATGGTCGTGCCCACCAGGGAGCCCGCATCGTCTTTAGTTGTGGAGTCTGACGCGCCGCCTTCCCGCTCGCCAGCGTCGTCGCCTGCGGCCGCAGTGTCGTCTTCAGACTCAACCACGATGCCGCCCTCAGCGCTGGCAGGTGTAACTACAATGCCGCCGTCTGCGCCGTCAGTGCCCTCGCCGCCAGCAGGCTCGTCGGCAGCGTCAGCGCCGTCTGCGCCCTCGCGCGCCTCAGCAAGCTCTGCCTCAGTAGCGGCCCGCAGCACCATGAACTCGGTGTCCGGCGTGAGGGCCGGGAACTCCAGGTTCAGCTTGTCAGCGCCGGTGGCATAGGCGTCTATGTTGGCTTCGCCTTCAATCAGCGCCGCTTCGGGAGCCAGACCAAAGGGGGTAAAGGACGAGGACATGGCCGGTATCGCAATACCGCCGGTATAATTGTTGTTGTTGCTCGTATCGCGGTAGACGCGCGTACCGCTCAGGTCGGGTACCCCCGGCGTTCCGGTGGCGGAGCCTTCGGAGTAGTAGCTCTGCACCTTTGAACCGTTAAGCCCGTTATAGCTCGCAGCATAGGGCAAAAAGCCGGCGGAGCCAGGGGTCTGAGCAGAGCTTGGGGCAGCAAGGATGCCAGTGCTCCCGTACCAAAATTCGCCGCCCACACCAGAGAAGTAGCCGTTCCCAGCGGAGGAGCCAGCGGAGCGATAGATGTACCTGAGACGGCCATCCCACCAGGCGCTCTTGCCGTCCGCACGGTCATAGCTCAGCTTGTAGTGCGCGCTGTTATACAGCGTGGTCTGCGCCAGCTCCTTAACGGTCCCATAGGTCATCGAACCGGCCTGGGTGTCAATCTTCAGGCCCTGCTCGCCAAGGATGATGGGCACCCGGTAGCCGGGATTGTTGGGATCTGTTATGCCGCTGTTCTGCAGGGCATTCGCCTGGGTTGCATTAAGCTGGGTGCTCTGGGCGTCAAAGAAGTTCGTCGGCACCGTGCGCCCGCCCGTGTCTGTGGGCCCGTCGTAATACATCGCCTTCTTGTAGGGATGCTGCGCAGGCTGGTTGGTGGCCAACCAGTCCGCCGTATGCGTCTGGCCGTTCACCGTAAGTGTTGCTCCACCGAGGATGCGCGAATAGTAGGGCTTAATCTCGGTATAGGCGGGATCGAGGTTAAAGAGGAAGTTGGCGCGCGCGTTCGCGCCCGTAGCGGTAACGTTGCCAAGCATATGGTTGGCCGCGTTATAGGAGTTGTAGCCGCGCGTCTCACCCGCGATAAATGGATAGAGCTCGCCTTGCACGTAGCCCACGATGCCGCCGACGTTGCTCTGCCCCGTCACCGTGCCCGCGAACATATTCCGAGGTGCGCTGCCGGCGCGGGTGCCAAACAGCGGCTGGCTGCTGAACAGATAGCCGACGATGCCGCCGACGTACTGCCCCGTGCCCTCCACCGTCGCATTGGAGACGTTCTGGTTCAGCTGCTCATAGGAGTAGCGTCCGACGATACCGCCTATCTGGCTCGCGCCAAAGACCCTGGTGTCCATTGAGTAGTTGGCGAATGTGTTGTACTGCTCCTGGCGCCCAAGGATGCCGCCGACCTCCGTCGCGCCCACACCGCCAATGACGCAGTTCACCACGCCGGAGCGGTAGCTTCGCGAGCCGCGCCCCGCGATGCCACCGATGAAGGTGTTCTTGCCCCCCGGCGGGGTGGTAACGATGTTTTGCAGTCCCGTGGCGGAATAGGAGGGATCGTAGATGGTGGAGACGATGACGTCACGAGCAAAGTCCATATGGGTCGCCCAGCTCGCCCAGCCCGCGACGCCGCCCACGTCATAGGCGCCAAAGACGCGGCTCGCACG
>JAISMZ010000149.1 GCA_031276475.1 Coriobacteriales bacterium | reverse complement strand
GATGTTGCCAAACGCGGTAAAGACGAATGGCAGCGCATCAGCTGGGACGAGGCCTACAATCTGATAAAGACCACCTTTGACACCATCAAGGCAGAGTCGGGAGCCAAGGCCGTGGTCTTCTCGCTGGGCACCGGGCGCGGTACGGCGCCCTACATGACCCGTTTACAGTACGCCTTTGGCTCGTCGCAGTATGCCTATTTTCTCTCCGGCAATTCCTGTTACGTGCCCCGGGTGGCAGCTTCCACGGTCTTGATGGGCACCTACACCTGTCCGGATACGTCGCAGTACTTCATCGACCGCTACGACCACGAAGGCTGGGTGGCGCCCAGGAACATCTTCATCTGGGGCAACAATCCGCTTATCGCAAACGCCGATGGCAACATGGGTCACTGGGTGGTCGATTGCATGAAGCGCGGCTCCAGGCTGGTGGTGATAGATCCCAAGTTGACCTGGCTGGCGGCTCGCGCCGACCTCTGGTTGCAGATCCGGCCCGGCACCGACGCCGCGCTGGCTTTAGGGATGGGCAAGATAATCGTCGAGGAGGATATCTACGACCACGAGTTTGTAGACAACTGGTGTTATGGTTTTGAGGAATACTATCAGGCGACAAAGGAATATGACACCAAAAAAGTAAGCGACATAACCTGGATTCCCGAGGAGAAGATTGTTCAGGCTGCGCGGATGATGGCCGAAAAGCCCACCAGCGTTCAGTGGGGCCTGGCGGTTGACATGACCATGGAGTGCATCGCCGGCTCGGCGGCCATCGTCGACCTCTGGTCGATCACCGGCCAGATTGATATTCCCGGCGGGATGATCACCGTGCATCAACCCTTTAACATCCAAACCTGGAATCCGCCCGATCCTGCCGAGTCGCTGACCATCGAGGAGCAAAAGGCGCGTATCGGTGGCGAGGACTTTCCCGCGCTGAAGTATTCCGGCGTAGTGCTCACCCAGGCCGATATGACCATCGACCAGATGCTTTCCAGCCGGCCATACAAGATCCGTGCCCACTGGATCCAGTCCACCAACGCTTTGAGTTGCACGGCCCAGGAGCCCAACACGCGCATGGAGAACGCTTTTTTGAACGCCGAGTTTAACGTTGTGGTAGACAGCTTCATGACGCCTACGGCGATGGCCGTTGCCGATGTCGTCTTGCCAGTCTGCATGTATCCAGAGCGTGACGGCATTCGTGGCATCTATTATCACGTGCAAAATACCAACCGGGCCTGCAAGCCTCTGGGCGAGAGTAAATCCGATATGGAGATCTGTTGGGAGTTAGGCCGACAGTGGAACGCCGAGATGTGGCCAGGAGAGAATATCCATGAGTTCTTCACCTTTACGATGAAGGAACTGGGAATGAGTTTTACCGAGGCACGCGAGGAGAACTGGATATATCCCGAGTTTCACTATCATAAGTTTCGCACGGGCGAGCAGCGTCCCGATGGGCAACTGGGCTTTAATACGCCAACGGGCCGCATCGAGCTTTACTCAACGCTGTTTGGACAGTGGGGACAAAAGCCCGTGCCACATTTTGCCGAGCCACCGATCAGCCCCTATTCCGACCCTGAATACGCCAAGGACTATCCGCTGATCCTTACTACAGGCGCTCGCCAGTGGGCATCTTTTCACTCCGAACATCGCCAGATACCGCACCTGCGAGCCCTGCATCCCGACCCGAGCATCGAGATTCATCCGAAGACGGCCGAGCCGCTGGGCGTTCGTGAAGGGGACTGGGTAATCGTCGAGAACAGCCTCGGCAAGATTCGCATGAAAGCTGTGCTGACGGCGGCCCTTGACGAACGGGTGGTCTCCTGCGATCACGCCTGGTGGTTCCCCGAAAAAGATCCTGAGGACAAGGGCGGCGGCTGCTACGGTACCTATGAGTCCAACGCCAACGTGCTGATTAAGGCCGGCTGTGGCGAGAGCGGCTTTGGCAACAACTGCAAGTGCACGATGTGCCGGATTTACAAGGAGGAGGTGGCCTGATGGCTGCACATGGTCTGTTGATTAACTACGAATACTGCACGGGCTGCCACTCCTGCGAGGTGTCCTGCCAGATGGAACACCAACTGCCTACCGACCGCTGGGGCATTCAGATCCAGAAGCTGGGCCCCTGGCAGATAGACGCGGACAACTGGCAATTTGACTTTGTGCCCGTCCCCACCGACCAATGCGATCTCTGCGCCAGTCGCACCTCCAAAGGTAAAAAGCCATTGTGTGTCAAGCACTGCCAGTCGCTGGTGATGGAGTACGGAACGGTCCCCGAGTTGGCCGAAAGGATTGACGGGCGCAGCAAGACCGTGCTCTTTGTGCCCAAATCGGGTACTGAGGATCAGGAAGGGACAAAATAATATGGCTTTTCATTTTAAGGAAGACCCCGCACCCAAACATCAGGTGCTGACGGACGGTACATCGGTGACGCGCAGCTGCGCCTGGTCGCCTCCGGGGTGTCATGCCGTGGGCTGCGGGGTTCGCTTGTTCGTTAAGGATGGCGAGTTGGTAAAGGTGGAAGGGGATCCCGACCATCCGCTTACGCAGGGGCGGCTTTGCCCGCGCTGTCTGGCGCTAAAAGAGGCGGTCTATCATCCGGATCGTATCGTCTATCCGATGAAGCGAGAAAGGGCCGATCGCGGTCTGGACAAATGGCAGCGGATCAGCTGGGATGAGGCTACAGAGCTGATAGTCTCAAAGGTAAACGCAATCAAGGAGGAGCATGGCGCCGAGGCGATCTGCGTCTTTATGGGCACCGGCCGCGAGGCCGTGCGCTATGGGTTTACCTTGTCGTCCAAGGTCTTAAAAACTCCCAATAACTGCTATGCTCAAAGCGGTTGGTCGTGCATGGGTCCGCGGCAAACAGCGATGACGATGATGCTCGGCAGCGCCTACATCGAGCTCGATTATGGTGGAGGGAACCTGGAAGTATGGGATTCGCCGGATTTCGTTGCGCCGGACTACGTCTTTTGTCTGGGCAAGGAGCCGCTCAAATCGAACCCCGATGGCCTTTGGGGACATGCGCTTATCGAGATCATGAAGCGTGGCAGCAAGTTGATCATGGTGGATCCACGCATGAATTGGCTGGCAACGCGTGCCGATCAGGTGCTGCAGCTGCGGCCGAACACCGATGCCGCCCTGGTTCTGGCATTGCTTAACGTGATTATCAGCGAAGACCTCTATGATCATGATTTTGTCGACCGCTGGTGCTATGGTTTTGAGGAGTTGGCTGAGCGGGTTAAGGAATATCCGCCATCGCTGGCCGCAAAAGCCTGTGGCATTGAGGAGCAGGCAATTTATGAATGCGCTCGAAAACTGGCCTATGACGGCAGGCACCATTGGAGTCTTTTGATGGGTGTGGCCACCGACCAGAATCCCAATGGTTGCCAGGTGGTGCAGGGGCTGATTGCGCTTTCGGCCATCACCGGCAACCTGGATGTTCCTGGGGGCACCGTTGTTGGAGTGCAGATGCAGTTTGAGATGACCGGTGCTACCGACTCGATGAGCGAAGAGCTGCGCAATAAGTGCATAGGCTGGGATACCTAACCGATCGTAAAGATCCTGCTCAATACCACTCATCCGGATATCACTTTAGAAGCGTTGGAGACCGGTCGCCCCTATCAGCTGAGGATGGCCTGGTTTGACTCCACTAATCTGTTGTCACCAACCTGCTCGGCACAGCCCAAGCGCTGGCATGACGCATTGATGAAGATGGAATTTGTGGTAGCCAAAGAGATGTTCATGACCCCGACGGTTATGGCTTTGGCCGATGTTGTGTTGCCGCTTTCTACCTGGGCAGAGCACGATGGCATCGTAATGACCAACCAGGGCTGTCAGATGGGCATCGCGGGAGCCATCAACAAGGCGTTCTCGGTGGGGGAATGCAAGTCCGATCTGGAGATGATGGTGCATTTTGGCAATGCCTTTAACGATGACTTCCCCTATGCGAGCGTTGAGCAGTATCTTACAGAAGATGTTGGCAAGATGGAGACCACCTGGGCTGAACTCAGCGAGAAGGTTGTAGCAATCAATGACATCGGTGGCTACCACAAGCATGAGCGCGGGCTTATCCGCGCCGACGGCCAGCCGGGATTTCAGACGGCTACGGGGCGCGTGGAACTTTGGTCTACCGGCTACAGTGCACTGGGCGATGACCCGCTGCCCTATTATGAGCCGCCCCGTCTGGGGCCGGTGGCCCGCCCGGATCTCGCCAAAGAATACCCTTTGACCATGACCACCGGCGCCCGCTATTTTGCATCTTTTCACTCCGAGCATCGCCAGATTCCGTCCCTGCGCCAGCTTACGCCCGACCCGTACCTGGAGATTCACCCAGAAACCGCCGCAGATCTTGGCATTAAGGAGGGCGATGAGGTCACCATAGAGAATCCCTGGGGCATCGCCCACGAGATTGCCAGGGTAACCCCCTGCGTACGACGTGATTTGGTCGCTGCGGCGCATGGCTGGTGGTATCCGGAAGAAGACGGCGAGGAGCCCAATCTCTTTGGTGTATGGAAGTCCAACGTTAACAGTTTGGTACCCCATCGGGTGCTGGGCAAGATGGGCTTTGGTGCTCCCTATAAGGCATTGCCGGTAAAGGTCTATAGAACTCCAGCCGAAGAGCAGATACTTCAGGGAAGGAGAAAACAATGAGTTCGACAGGACTTATGATCGATTATCAGTATTGTACCGGCTGCCAGAGCTGCGAGTTGGCCTGCAAGAACGAGCATGATTTTCCGGCAGATAAATGGGGCATCAAGATGGTGGAGTTTGGCCCTTTTGAGATGGAGGCAGGCAAGCTGGAGTGGAACTACCTGCCTTTTCCTACCAGCTATTGCGATATGTGTGAGGAGCGAGTGGCGGCTGGCGGAATACCCACCTGCGAACTGCACTGTTTAGCGAATGTAATAGAATATGGATCGGTAGAGGAGCTTTCAAGAAAACTTGACGCAAAGGGCAGCAAGGCAGTCATCTTTTTGCCGTAAAACCAGGTCACTTTAGAGCAGCGGGGCTAACGAGTTATCTGGTT
>JAISMZ010000123.1 GCA_031276475.1 Coriobacteriales bacterium | reverse complement strand
AAGGTGGATCCCGATGCCTTCCAGGGGCCGTTCAGCAGGAATTTGAGAAATTCGAGCGCAATGTAGTTGAGCATCAGCGTGAACAGCGTCTCGTTGGTGCCCCATTTGGCCTTGAAGGCCGCGGGCAAAAGCCCGTAGAGGCCACCGGCGATGACACCGGCCGCCATCATCACAATCACCAGGAGCGGTTTGGGCAGGGTGCCGGCGGCGGTCAGGCCAAAGAAGCCTGCGGCAATCGCGCCGGCCAGTATCTGTCCCTCGCCGCCGATGTTCCAAAACTTCATCTTAAAGGCCGTGGCCAGCGCAATCGAGGTTATCAGCAAAGGGATTGCCAGCTTCACCGTCTCGCGGATCACCGTTGGGGAGCCCCAGGCCCCAACCACCATGTCGCGATAGACGAAGACGGGGTTCTGCCCGAGTATCAGTATCAGCAGCCCGCCGGTCAGCAGGGCAAGAACAAAGGCGATGCCCCGGTAGGCCCAGGCCCGGCGCGGCGAGATATCGTCGCGCTTGACCATTCTGAACAGCGGTTCTTTTCTGGTTGTTGCCGCGGTCATGATACGGCCTCCTCGGATGTGGCAACTGCAACCGGCGGCTCGTCGCTGGCTACAGGCGCATCCGCCGCTGGCGGCTCGCCGCTGGCCCCAACCGCACCTGCATCCTCCCCGGCAACCTGCATCATCATCAAACCGACTTCCTCCTTGCTGGTCGTGCGCGGATCGACGATGCCCGAGACCTTGCCGCCGCAAAGCACCATCAGCCGGTCGGAGATCTCCATCAGCACATCCAGATCCTCGCCGATGAATATCACCGCCACACCGCGGCGCTTCTGTTCGTTGAGCAGGTCGTAGATCTTGTACGAGGAGTTGATGTCCAGGCCGCGCACCGGATAGGCAACGATTAAAACGCCGGGGTCGAGGGCGATCTCGCGTCCCAGCAAGACCTTCTGGAGGTTGCCGCCCGAAAGCCGCCCGACGATGGCCGAAGGCCCTGTGGTAACGATCTCCAACTCCTCAATCAGGCGCTCGGCCAAAGCCCGCGGTGCCTTGCGGTCTACAAAAGGGCCAGGCGTGGATTTATAGCTGCGCAGCATCACGTTGTCGGTGATGTCCATCGTGGCAACCAGGCCCATGCCCAGACGATCCTCGGGCACAAAGGCCATCGAGATGCCCTTGCGGGAGATCTCATTGGGCTGAAGCCCGAGTATTCGTTCGCTGATGGGATGCCCCTGGTATTCTCCACGATAGAGAACCGATCCGCCGATGGCAGGATAAAGTCCGGCTATGGTCTCGCAGATCTCCCGCTGCCCGCTGCCGGCGATTCCCGCCACACCGAGTATCTCGCCACTGTAAACCGAGAAGCTGACGTCGTCTAAGGCCTTTACGCCGTCGCTGTTCAGGCAGGTTAGCGAGATCACCTGAAGGCGCTCTTCACCGTGCGCTGCCTCGGGCCGCTCGATCTTTAAACTGACCGGTCGCCCGACCATCATCTCCGTCAGCTCGGCCTGATTGGTCTGACTGGTCTGCACAACGCCGATGAACTCGCCTTTGCGCAGTATTTCGACGCGATCAGATATTGCTAAAACCTCATGTAATTTATGAGTGATAATGATGATCGATTTGCCGTCGGCCTTCATATTGCGCAGAACCGCAAAAAGCTTGTCGGTCTCCTGAGGGGTCAGCACCGCCGTCGGCTCGTCAAGGATCAGGATGTCGGCACCGCGATAGAGCACCTTGACGATCTCTGCGGTCTGCTTCTCGGAGACCGCCATGTTGTAGACCTTCTTCTCGGGGTCAAGCTCAAAACCGTATCGCTCGGCAAGTTCGCGAACCTCGGCATTGATCGCCTTGCGACTCAGCTGGATGCCGCCGGCCTGGCCAAGCACGATGTTTTCCGCCGCCGAGAGCACGTCAACGAGTTTAAAGTGTTGATGGATCATGCCGATGCCCAAATCGTAGGCGTCCTTGGGCGATTTGATGGTCACCGGCTGGCCGTGTACGTAAACCTCGCCCTGGTCGGGAAAATAAATGCCCGAAAGCATGTTTACCAGGGTCGTCTTGCCGCTGCCGTTCTCGCCTAAAAGCGCCAGTATCTCGCCTTCGCGCAGCTGCAGCCGCACGTCACGGTTGGCCACCACCTTGCCAAAGGTCTTGGTCACATGGCGCATGTCAACAGCCAGGTTCTCCTCCTGCGGCAGCTCCGAAGGCACCGCTCCCTCAGGCGGCACTTCTGATGCCGCCAACGGCAGCCCCGCTGCCCCAGATGATCCCTCGGGAGCTGCCTGATGCAGCGTTGCGCCCTCCGCCTGCACGTCCGTCTGTGCGTCCGCCGGTGCACGTCCATCGGCTTGAGTCACGCCTGCCACAAGCTCTCCTTTTGCGTCGCGTTCCAATCGCGCTCCCATCGCACTTTTATCGCGTACCCGCCGCGAACCAACCACATTCAAAAAAGGAACGGAGCCGCCAGTCCTGACAGCTCCGTCCTTATCAACCTATAGGAACTTACAGCGCAGACCTAAACGAACTGTCCGGCGCTATTCTATCACGTTGCATCCGGGGACGATGTAGTTCCACTTAGGCGCGGAGGCCTCCTCCTGCTCATGGAAGTACTCGCCGGCCTTGAGGTCGATACTCACCGGCTTACCGTCGTTGTCAACGCCGCTGCCGGTTAGAGGCCCTGAGAAGACGTGCAGCGCACCGGACTTGATCTGCGCGCTCGCGGCGTCAATCTTAGCCTGGGTATCAGGTGCGGCGATGGCGGTGTTCAGCGGTGAGAGGTAAACGGCACCGTCGGCCAGACCCTTGCACCAGTCAACCGGGATCTCCTCACCCTCGATGACCGCCTTAACGGCCTCGGTAACGTAAATGCCCCAGTCGATGCGTGCCGAGATCAGCGAGGCCTTGGGGGCGGCGGCGATCATGTCGTTGTTGTAGCCGACCTGCCAGACACCGTTTTGCTCAGCTGTGGTAGCAGGAGCTGTGGAGTCGGAGTGTTGGGAGACAACGTCAGCGCCCTTCTCGATAAGTGATTTTGCAACCTGAGCCTCAACGGTCGGGTCATTCCAGGAATTGGTGTACATGATATCCATCGTGACCTCGGGGTTGACGCTCTTGGCACCCAGATAAAACGCCGTATAACCACTGATTACCTCAGCAAAGGGAAAGGCAGCCACATATCCCAGCTTGTTGGTCTCGGTCTTAAGGCCGGCGGCGATACCGGCGAGGTAACGCGCCTCAAAGATGGAGGCAAAGTAGTTGTGGAAATTCTTCAGGCCCGAACCAGCGGCCTGATAGCCGGTGGCATGACAGAACTGGATGTCGGGATATTCGGCGGCAACCTCTTTGACGTAATCCTCAAAGCCAAAACTGGTGGCAAAGATGATGTTGCAGCCAGCATCCACCAGCTCACGCAATGCGGTGTCGCAGGCGGCGCCTTCGGGGATGTTGAACTTGTTGATGATCTGATCATCCTTCAGGCCAAGGGACTGCTGCATGGCCTTGGTGCCCTGATTATGATTAAAGGTGTAGCCCATATCGCTTTCATCGGAGACATGCACAAAGCCAACCTTGATGGTCTCAGCGGTAACACCGGTAGCAGACACGCCTTCCTTTGGTGGACCCGACGCAGCCGCCGAGCTGCTGCCAGAACTGCTGCTTGGAGCCGGTGTGCCGCAGCCGGGCAGCATCACCGCCATCATCAAGGCAGCCAAAACAAGACCCAATACTCTTTTCCTCATAACGTTCCTCCTAATTCGCAACTTTGACGCCACGCGACGCCACGCTCATCCCGCAACTCACGGGATACAGCCGAACCTACACGTCGTCCGGCTTAACCTACCTGACCATTCTACCGTAGAAGCACTTCAATTTTGCTCCGATTTTACCTTTTCTTTGTTAACAGTTGATTTCAAGGCGTTCCTGTGGAGGCGGGCGGGCGGTTTTACATCTTGCGGCCGTCCTGGTTACAAAAACTCAGCGGCCGTCCCGGCAGCCGCTGGCCCCGCAGCCGCTGGCCCCGCAGCCGCCGTGCCGAGGCGGCCGCCTCGCCTCGCCTCAGTATTCCGTGTGCTCGCTTTGGCAGTAGTTATCGAGCATCTTTAGGCACTCGTTGCGCTGGGCGTCATCCTGCAGAAGGTACTTCTCCAAAAAAGCCTTGTCGGCCATCGCCTGATGAAAGGCTACGTCGTCAAAGCCGATAGCGGCGACGTCTTCGGGCAGCAGACAGTAATGAACCTTGTCGAGTCGCGCCCAGAGTATTGCTCCCAGACACATCGGGCAAGGCGCGCAGGTGGTAAAAAGCTCGGCGCCGGAGAGATCAAAATCACCCAGCGTTGCTGCCGCATCACGAATGGCCTCCATTTCGGCGTGCGCCGTAGGATCCTTCTTGCCTATGACGCGGTTGTGCCCGCGCCCGATGATCACGCCGTCCTTAACGATAACGGCACCAAACGGCCCACCCTCGTGGGCATCGATTCCCTGATTGGCCTCCTCGATGGCCACAGACATTGCCTCAGTCATCTTTCCTCACTTTCCTGTGCGATTACTACCGGACGAATTGTAGCGCATGTTGGCTGAAGTAATGGCGAGCTACTGTCTTGATAATGATTACGTCTCCTCTGTGTCACTGTAGCGTCTCTGATACCATGGGAAGATAACCGGGCGGCCGGCCGCAAACAGCGAGGCCGCCGCAAATGACCAGATGACCGGAGCCAACCATGAACAAAGTCCACATAGAGTTCTTCGCCTCCGCCTTTCTGGCAACCGAGGCCAACCAGATCCCAAAAGACGTTGCCCGCGTGGCCTCGCTGGCCGGCACGGCGCTATTCTCCGAGCCGCTCTTTGCCTACGGCAGCGCCGATAATGAGGATCTGTTGCAGCTTAAGAACCATCCTGAGGCGAGCGTCTCGCTGATGCCACCGCGCGAATGGCTGCCCGAGGCCGAGACGGTGATCTGCTGCTTTTTGCCGCTCAGCGAGGCGATACGGGCCAGCAACCGCAAAGGCCCCGACGTCTCCTGGGGCTGGCTGCACGGCCGCATCGAGGGTCAGGCCCTGCTGGAACGGCTGGCGCTACAGATCTGCGAGCTGCTTCAGCAGGCTGGCTACGCCGCGCTGGTGCCGGCCCTGGACGAGCGCTTCATAGAGACAAGGGGCACGCCGCCTGATGGCGTCCTGTTTGCGAACAACTGGTCGGAGCGCCATGTGGGCTACTGCTGCGGGCTGGGGACCTTATCGCTTTCCAAGGGGCTGATCACCAAAAAAGGCGTCGCAGGACGGATATTTTCAATCGTTACCTCGCTTAAGTTGCAGCCGACTGTCCGCGAGTACTCCGGCCTTGTTGACTACTGCATAAACTGTGGAGCCTGTCGCATCAAATGCCCGGTAGGAGCAATCAACAAAATGCATGACAAGGATGAAATCCGTTGTATGGAGAAGCTCAACCTGGTACGCCGCAGCGGCTTGCCCTATTACGGATGCGGAAAATGCCAGGTCGCCGTGCCCTGCGAGGCGGGCATCCCCCGTCGCCGCAGTGGCGCTGGTGCCTGAGTAGCGCCTGTCTGGAGGCGGGCAATGTCACCCCAGCCACCAGCACGCCCAAGCAGCGCGGGCGCCTGAGTAGCGCTGCTGCCCTGTGATGCGGGGTTCCGCTCAGGACTGAATCTGCAGCCCGACCGCCGCTTCGCTGAGCGCCGAGCGCAACTCCTCGCGCACCTGCTCGTCGGACTCGATGCTCAGGCGGCCTTGCAGCAGGCCGAGAGCCTCGCTGCCGCCTATCTGGCCTATCGCCCAGGCGACGTGGGCGCGAATTATGGCGTCGTCGTTCTCCAATTCCTGCGCCAGATCGGGGAGGTAGCGGGCGTCGTGGGTATTGCCGATTGCAATCGCGGCGTTGCGTTGGAACTTCTTGGGATCTTTGATGTAGTTATACATCAGCGGCCGGATGCGTGCGGCGTAGTAGCCCTCGGACATATGCAGCATCTGCTGGTAGCTGAGCTCGTCTTTGAGCAGCTCCAGCAGATCATCGCGTGGGCGCGCGGCGTTGGCCTTGAGCACGGGCTCGTTGCGCGGGCAGGCCTCCTGGCAGGCGTCGCAGCCGTGTATCCGGCCGCCGAGCAGGGGCCGCAGCTCGCGCGGGACGTAGCTTATCTGCGGCATCCAGTTGCTAAAGCCCACGCAGCGCCGCGGGTCAAGCTGAAACGGCGCAATCAGGGCCTGCGTAGGGCAGGCGTCAATGCAGCGCCTGCAGTCCGGCGGGCAGGTGCTTGTTGCCACATTGGGCTGGTCAAACGTGAGGGTCGCATTGGTGGCGATCACCGTGAAGACGATGAACGAGCCCAGGCCCGGGGCATAGGCGCAGTTGTTCTTGCCAAAGGTCGTAAGCCCCGCCCGCAGGCCCGCCCAGCGCATCGGCATCCAGTGAAGCTCCTCGGCCGTAAAACCGGCCTCGGCCAGAAAGCTCCGCAGCAGTTCGCGGCGGGCGCCGTTGATGTTATCTGGCGGCGCAAAGTAGCAGCGTGCCTGATAGACACGCCCCATCATCTGGCAGAGGGATTCGGGGAAGCGCTTCTGGGCGTGATCGTAGAGCAAAACGATGAGCGATTTGCATTCCGGGACCATCTTGCGCGGCCGGGCCCAATCCAGCGGGGTTTGCACGGCGTTGATCCACCAGTCATAAGTGTCGATCCTCTGTTCCAGAATCTTGATGAATTCCTCAAAATCGTCGGCAGCGATAATGCCCACCCGGCTGTAGCCAATCTCCAGCGCGTATTCCTTGAGTTGTTGGGTGAAGCCGTTCATCCGACCCTCCGTTATCGGCTTGCTCAAACCAATCTCTTTCGTCCTCTACCGTTATCTCACAGCAGCTTAAGCGCCCGCTCGTACAGGGCGCAGGTCAGTCCCGAGGCGTCCAAGTGGCCGTCCAATGCCTGTTCGTGCAGGTCGCTGGCCTCTATCCAGCAAATCCGCGGGTCGCGCTTGAACCAACTGCGCTGACGCTTGGCAAAACGGCGGGTCGCCTGCTTGATCTGCGCGCTGGCCTCCTCCAGAGTAATCTGCCCCTCCAGATGCGCGACCAGCTCTTTGTAGCCGATGGCCTGGGCGGCCGTCAGCGCCTCGCGCAGTCCCCGCTGCAAAAGCCCGCGCACCTCGTCCAGCAGACCCTGCTCGAGCATTCGGTCCACCCGGGCTTCTATCGCGCGGTAAAGCAGCGCGGGCTCTACGGCGATGCCCAGGTAACGGCTGGGATAAAAGGCGCGGTATTCGCAGAAGGACGCACTCTGTTCGGCGTAGCTGCTACCCTGCTGCAAAAGCTCAAAGGCGCGCACCACCCGGCGGACGTTATGGGGGTGGATCAGGGCGGCGCTGGCTGGGTCGCGCTCGGCTAACAGGCGGTGGAACTCCAGAGCACCGAGGGCATCGGCCTGGGCCTGAAGCTGCTGGCGCAGGGCGGTGGTAGTCGGCGCGGATACGCCCTCTTCGGAGCGCTGGTCAAAGCAAAAGTCATCCAGGGCCACGCGGACATAAAGGCCGCTGCCGCCGCAGAGCACCGGCAGGCGTCCACGCGCCTGAATATCATCGATCGCCGAGCGCGCCGCGCGCTGGTAGAGGGCGGCCGTGAATGGCTCTCCCGGCTCAACCAGGTCGAGGCAGTGATAGGGCACGTTGCGCTCGGCGCTCGGCGTCTTGGCCGTGCCGATGTTCATTCCCCGATAAACCTGCATCGAGTCGGCCGATACTATCTCGCCGCCCAACTCGGCCGCCAGGGCATCGGCCAGCGCGGATTTTCCTGTCGCGGTGGCACCGACCACGGCAAGCACTTGGCCTGGCGCGAGGCAGCTGTGCGTGGGCGCGTCTGGCAAGGCCGTTGCCGGCGCAGCGGCTTCTACAGGCACAGAGGCGGACACCGGGAGCGTTCCTCAGTCTGCCGCAGACGCGGGCAGGCCAGATACCGGCGGAGCGGACGGAGCAGTTGTGCCCGCCCCGGTACCCGCTGCGTTGGCTCCCCCCTCGTCAACCAGCCGCCCGCGCAGATACCAGGTGCGGGCCTCCTCGATGCGCACGGGCAGGATGCGCCCCATGAAGTCCTCGGCCCGCGTACCCTCTGGCAGCGCCGCGTGCACCGTCTGGTTGCGCGGACTGCGCCCGGCGAGCACCGCGGCGTCGCGCTTGGACGAACCCTCAAAAAGCACCGGCAGCGTCGCGCCGAGCTCTTGCTGACTGCACTGCCAGGCGCCTTGCTGCACCGCGGCCACCAGCTGCTCAAAGCGCTCCTGAACAATCTCGCGCGGGGTATCATCGCTGAGCTTTGCCGCCGGCGTGCCCTCCCGGCGCGAGTAGATGAAGGTGAAGGCCTGGGCGTAGCCCACAGCGCGAACCAATGCCAGCGTATCGGCAAAGTCGGCTGCCGTCTCGCCGGGAAAGCCAACGATGATGTCTGTGGAGAAGGCCGGCTCGGCCTTGCCCGCGGCGGCGCAGGCAGCGCGTACCTTCTCCACAAGAGAGAGGTAGTGGGCAGCCGTGTAGTTGCGGTTCATGGCGCGCAGGATGCTGTCTGAGCCACTTTGCACCGGCAGATGCAGGGCCGGCATTACGGCGTCCACCTCGGCAAAGGCGGCGATGGTCGCCTCGGAGAGGTCCTTGGGGTGCGATGTGGCAAAGCGCAGGCGCTCGATGCCGGTCGCGCCGATGGCCCGCAGCACCTCGCTGAAGCGCGGCTGGCCGTAGAGGTCGCGGCCGTAGGAGTTGACGTTTTGACCGAGCAGGGTGATCTCGTGCACGCCCTCGCCGAGCAGGCGCTGGGCTTCCTCGAGGATCACCGGCAGGGGTCGTGAGACTTCGCGGCCGCGCACGTAGGGCACGATGCAGTAGGAACAGAAGTTGTTGCAGCCAGTCATGATTGGCAGCCAGGCGTGCCAGGCCTGTTCGCGACGAGCGGGCAGGTCGGCCGCCGGCGCAGCTTCTGCCGCCGGGACGGCTGCCTGCGGCAAGACCTCCACGACCTTCTCCACAGCTGTTTGCGTCGCTGCCAGCAGAGCGGGCAGATGGGCGATGTTATGCGTGCCAAAGACAACGTCCACGTTATCCAACTCCGCAAGCAGGCGAGCACCGTCGCGCTGGCCGATACAACCGCCTACGGCAACAATGCGCCTGCCTGACGCTGGGCGTGGTAGGCCTTTTAACGATGACACCTGCCCCTTAAGGCGCACATCGGCCGCCTCGCGCACGCAGCAGGTAAGATAGACGACGATGTCAGCCTGCGCAGCCGTGGCCACAGGCAGGGCGCCCAATGAGTCCAGCAGTCCGGCCACGCGCTCAGAATCGTGCTTGTTCATCTGGCAGCCAAAGGTACAGACGATATAGGACAATCCTGAGAATTGGTTATTCGGTAGCATATCTTCTTACTCACACCCGTAGATTAAAATTACGGCCAGACTGGGCCGCTCGGCATCGGGAAGACGCATCGAGCAGCTATCGGCAGCGCACAGAGAACAGGCACAGACGACCAACTTTTAAAGCGGCGCCGGCATGAGCGAGAACAACCGTTCACAGCTGAAAACTGTCCACAGGAAAGCTGTTGGCAGGCGCGACCTGCTGGGTAAGGTAATCCGCATAGGGCTCCTCGTCCAGCAGCACCGTGCCGCGCAGATAGCGGGGCTCAATGGCAAAATGGATGGCAGTGATCTTCTTGCCCTCCACCACCACGTCGGTAAAGGAAGGGATGCAGACGATCTCGATGCCCACCGGTGCGAGAAAACCACGGGCGATGGCCATGGCCTTGACGGCCTGATTAACCGCCCCAGCACCGACGCTTTGCATTGAGACCGGCAAACCGTCCTTGATCATGCCTGCTATGGCCCCGGCAACCGAGGACGGTGAAGACTTGGAAGAAACTTTGAGAAACTCCATTTTACAGCGCTCCATACTACGTTT
>JAISMZ010000083.1 GCA_031276475.1 Coriobacteriales bacterium | reverse complement strand
GTTTGAAGCCCTCGGCGTCAAAGAACTTGATGCCGTTGTATTCCGGAGCGTTGTGCGAGGCCGAGATGACCACGCCGCCGTCCACCCCCAGGGTGCGCGTCAGATAGGCCACCGCCGGCGTGGGCACGATGCCGGCCAGGTGCGCCTCGCCCCCCACAGAGGTTATCCCGGCGCTCAACGCGGCCTCCAGCATGGTGCCGCTGCGGCGGGTATCGCGGCCAATCACCAGGCGCTCGCCTAAAATCCCAACGGCCGCCTGCCCCAGGGCAAAGGCGATCTCGCAGGTCAACTCGCTGTTGGCGACGCCTCGCACGCCGTCTGTACCGAAGTAAGCCATGATGCCTCCGTCCCGCCAAAAGCTTCTGGCGGGTCTCGCATGTTCGCCGCCGCCGCGCGAAACCCCTGCGGAGGAGTTCTGCGCAACGGCGGGCTGGTACTGTCCCAGGAGGGCTAGCGCTTAGAGAACTGCGGGCGCTTGCGAGCCTTCTTCAGGCCGTACTTCTTGCGCTCCACCATCCGCGGGTCGCGGGTCAGAAAACCGGCCTTCTTCAGCTCGGCGCGGTAATCGCCAGCCGTCAGCAGGGCGCGGGCGATGGCGTGGCGCAAGGCCCCGGACTGCCCGGAGATGCCGCCACCGCTGGCATTGGCGATGACGTCAAAATGATCTGTGGTGTCGGTTACCCTGAAGGGCGCCAGCGCAAAGTTCAACAGCGCCTGGCGGCCAAAATACTCGGCACCATCGCGACCGTTGACCGTAACCTTGCCGGAACCAGGCACCAGACGTACTCGCATAATCGCATTCTTGCGACGGCCGGTGCCCAGATAGACAGCGTCATTGGTAGTCATGTAAACCTTCCGTTTCCTTATCCCAGTCCTGTTGGCTTCTGGTCTTTACGGAGCTGTTCGTGCGTCTTGCCGCTCGCATCCTGCGCGGTGCCGCAGGCGACGTAGCTGCGGCGTCGCGGGCGGCTGTGGCTGCGACCGCCGCGGGTCGCCAGCCAGGAGCCGGCGGCGCAAAACGCACTCAGCCCTCCAACTCAATCCTGCGGGGCTGTTGGGCCTGATGCGGATGCTCAACGCCGGCGTAGACCTTGAGCTTTTTGCCCTGGGCGCGCCCGAGGGTGTTCTTGGGCAGCATCCCGCGCACAGCGCGCTCGATGACGCGCTCGGGATGGCGCTCCATGGCGCGGGCAAAGGGCTCGGCCTTCAGTCCACCGGGATAGCCGCTGTGACGGTAATAGACCTTGTTCTCGGCCTTGGCCCCAGTGACCCTGATCTTATCGGCATTGATGATGACCACAAAATCGCCGGTGTCAACATTGGGCGTATACTGGGGCTTATGCTTGCCCTTCAGCAGCTGAGCGGCGGTTGAGGCCACTCGTCCAAGCACGGCGTCGGCCGCGTCAATCAGCAGCCACTCGCGCTTCACCTCGCCTGGTTTGGCGTAGTAAGTTCCCACTTCTATCCTCCACTACATTCTTTTCGGTCCGGCACAAAAGCCGTTGCCGTCGCCCACCTGGACGTGTGAGCGCGGTCTCAGCCGTCAACGCCAGCACCGGCACCGTAAACAGCACCGGCAAACCGTTATCGGTATCGCTTGAAGCTTCACGGGGCTTCAGAAAACGAACCCTCCGATTGTATCTGAAGCGCTGCCTTCAGGCAAGCCCGCGCGGTTTGCCCAGGCCCTGAACGGTGCCGTTGCTACAGTTCAGACGGCGGCCAGGGCAATCAGCCGCGCGGTCTGGTCGGCAAGATAATGGGGGATGTTCAACAACCCGTTGTCGCAGCTGAGGTTCTTTTGCGAGAAGCGCAGAGCCAACCCGGTCTTCTCAGCATACTTCTCGCGGTACTTCTTCAGGCTCAAGGATCGCACCGCTTCGCCCGACTTGACCTCAACGGGGATGATTTGATTCTCGTATTGGATAATGAAGTCCACCTCGCGATGCGGGTTGTCCTGCGCCCAATAGCGCGGCTGCGCATCAAACTGCGGTCGCAGCGCCTGAAGCAGATAGTTCTCAGTCATCGCTCCCTTGAATTCCGTGAACAGACGGTTGCCCTCCGCAAAGGCAGAAGGTGCCAGTCGGGCATGACGC
Source organism: Coriobacteriales bacterium (assembly GCA_031276475.1). Taxonomy (GTDB): domain Bacteria; phylum Actinomycetota; class Coriobacteriia; order Coriobacteriales; family UBA8131; genus JAISMZ01. Next base: position 4,858 of record JAISMZ010000083.1, on the reverse strand, counting down.
CGGAGCAGGCCGACATCCAACAGGTAGAGCTTAAAGGCATCCAACATATCGTAGGCAGAGATTGGCAGGCCTGGAGCGCTCAGCCGATAGACTTTTTGCGCCAGGCCGGCACTGGTAAGCCATTGGATGGCGTCTTCATACTCTCGCGCCCGTGCGCCCGGACGAACCAGGCTGTAGAGGAACTTTTTGTTCTCCCGCGAAAGCTGGGACGGCAGCGAAGCCCAGACGTGCTCGATCTTGGGAAAGAGCGACTTCGGTGCGTGCTGCTGAAAGTCGCGCTGATACATCGCCAGCAGATCGCGTAAGACATCCTGAACCTGCCGCACATCGCGCGTTTCGCTCCACACCAGCACGGATTCCGGCAGGCCTCCCGTTATAAAATAGGCTTTGAGCTTCTCAAACAACAGGCCGTTAAAAACCTCCGGTACCGGCTCGATGGCGCTGATGTTGGGCAGGTACTCTGCAAGGCCCGTCTCGCCGGTCGCCCTCAGGTATTCCGTAAAGGTCATCGGATGAAGTTTGATTATTTTAACCTTTCCGACCGGCAGCGACGCTGGCTTGGCCAGCGCCACACCAAGAAGAGAGCCCGCGCAGGCCAGATGATACTGCGGTGCCTGCTCCTGAAAGTATTTAAGCGAAGATAAAGCCTCGGGCGCTTCTTGAATCTCGTCAAAGATCAACAACGTCGTCTCGGGCAGGATTGGCTGTTCGCTGATGATGGTCAGGTTCTCGATGATCCGCTTTGGATCCTTGGTAGTGGCAAACAGGCGGTTCAGCTCGGGGTGCTCGTCAAAGGCCAGGTAGGCTGTGTTCTTGTAGTGCAGTCGTCCGAATTCCTTCAGCACCCAGGTCTTTCCCACTTGGCGAGATCCCTCAAGCAGCAGCGGTTTCCTGCGCTTCGAGCGCTTCCAATCAGCAAGTTGGGCGATGATTTCTCTTTGCATCAGCTCTCGCCTTCCTTCTGCGTTTGAGCCTAAAATCACATAATTATTGTGATTTCCGTGTATTTTCTCACATAATTATAAGAAATTTCGTGAGAAATGCAAGTGCGGGATACCGCTGCCCTGGGGAGGCGCCGATTTAATCAACAACCGCACGGCCTTGCCATATATTTCTCATGTACCTCGGGGTGTTTGCTGAGCTCGAATTAACTCATTGGCAAAGGATCGACAACCTCAAGGCCGTCTATCCCTGCAAAATCTTTGCTGTTCCTGGTTACCAGCACAGATCCGCTGGTTATAGCGGCCGCCGCTATCAGGGAGCCCATCACCGGTAGCGTCCTGTTTGACGCCTTTATCTGTGCCCAGCAGCGCATCACATCAGCGTCAAGCGACACTATCCTGCCAGCGAACCAGTTGATCAACACGTCTTTAAACCAGTCGTTGAGCTCCTGTTTGCGCCTGCCGTCGGCAAGTCGCTCGATGCCATAGGCAATCTCGCCGATCGTGATGGAACAGAGGTACAGATCGTCTCCGTCTTTGCGTTCAAACCACGTAAGCACCGCCTTGTCGGGTGAACGTTTGCTCAGCTCAGACAACACGTTGGTGTCAAGGAGGTACCTCAAATTGCCACGTCCCTGAGTGTCGCGTCCTTATCGCGCTCAAAACAGGCCTCTGCAAAGCCCTCAGGCGCTGTTCGCATGACATCTGACAGCCGCGCCTTGGGCTTTAAGAGCCTGCGGTACTCGTCATAAGCGATGACGGCAACGGACGGCTTGCCGCGTAGTGTGATTACCTGAGGCCCCGTTCCGGCTTGGCGCACAAGCTCGCTGAGCCTGCTCTTGGCCTCCTGGAGCTGCCATTCTTTTGCTATTGGCATGATAGACTCCTTAAAACTAGTCTGCCTAGTCATGAACAACAGTATACCACCTGCAACAGGATGTCAATATCGCGCTGTAGGAATCAAGCGGACGCAGGGACGGTTCAGAGTAAAATTTTTATTGATGCGCTGAAATCGGCAGCACCTGCCATGCTTAACGCTACAACAGTCGAATTATCCGTTGCCCCTTTGAGTTTACAGACGACTGTTTTGTGTACTGCCAACATCTCTTCGGGGTATTCGCAGATTAACTCACAGAGCATTGCATCAGGAGTCATCACTTCGAGGCCAAGTGGCTCCAACGCTGCTCGTGGGAAGTCCTTTGTATTTGCTGTGCAAATGATGTCTGCTTCTGCTGCGATTGCTGCCGCCAGAACATGAATGTCGCCTTCATCCGGCAAGGTAATGCCATCGAGCAGCTCAAAGTGCTTTTGCTCAGGGTCGATAAGCGCCAAGGGGTAGGCATCGTTCATGAGCGTTTTGAGCAAATTCCCATTCTCTTCTGTAAAGTCAGGCACATTGGCAACCAGGTGTTTTACAGCTTCGTCCAGTATGGCATTGCTCCAGGTGATACTGATCAAGCCCTCTGAGGCTGAGTAAAGCAAATAGTCACGCAGGACGCGCGAGTAGATAACGTTGGCGTCGCTAAGGACAACCTGGCGTCGTTTCTCTGGCGTGACCTTGTTCATTAAACCAGACCTGTCTCGTTTGACAAGGCGGCCAGCTTATCAAGGGCGGCTTCGCGGCGCTCTTTTTCCGATGCCTGCCAGACCTTGAGAGCCTCAAGCGGGATACGTGCATGGGTGCCTACCCTGCGAAACGGCACCAAGCCTTTATCCATAAGCCTGTAGACCTGCGGGCGCGACACACCAAGTATTGCTGCAGCCTCGGATGGTGTCACTTCATTGAGCCCGTGTGCGACTATGACCTCTCGTCCACTTGCCTTGGCTTTGAGCAGCGGCGCGATAAACTCTGCTGCTTCACGGGATATGGGTACAACCACTTCCTTTGCCTTTGTTGCCAGTGAGCGCTCGATAGCTTCAGCATCACGGGATAATACTGCTTCTGCCATACTACACCTCCATCTGTATTATATGTAATAAGTGTAACATGAGCTGCTGGCATTCTCAAGTGTTCCTCGGCCGAATCGTCGCGTAGGTTGCAAGGACCCGAATCATCAAAGCGGACACAGGGACGGTTCTAACGCGGGGGCAGAAACAGGGACGTGGGGACGGCTTGGGGAGAAGGGCGGGCCGCCCCCTTGCTGGCAGCCCGCCTGTAGCTCGCGTGTGTGCCTCAGCTGCGGCGCGCCCTTCGCGGCCGGCGGCGCAGGTGGCGGCTCAGTGCCAGCGAAGTGGCGGCGGCTGCTGCCAGAACGGCTACGAGGGCGGCTGCCCAAAGGGGGCTGTCGCCCGTCATTGGCACGGTGCCGGAGCCGCCGCCATTGTCAGGCGGTGCGGGTGTGGGAGTAGGCGTGGGCGCGGGGCCAGGCGGCACTTCGGCAACCTTAAGCGTCATCGGCGCGGATGTGCCGTTGGAAAACTCGGCTACGAGGGAGTAGGTACCGGCAGGCAGGCCCTTCAGATAGTCCTCATGCAGTGTGAGGACTGTAGAGCCGGAGGTGACCGTGTAGTTGGTGGCAGCTACAGGAGAGCCGTTCAGCTTCAGTTGGCTGAAATACTCCACGTCGGCGTTGATCCGGGCACTGAGGGGGCCGGTGCCCGACCAGGTGCCAAAGGACTCCATCACCGGGTAGTCGAAGTATTGGGCTGCTATGGCGTCTTTTATCGCGGTAAGGGCTGAGGTCACCTCTGCTTCTGTGGCATCTGGGTCTTTATCTACCGCCTCGCCTTGGTTAATCGCTTCTTGCAGGGCGTCCCAGCTGGCCGCGGTCTGGAAGGTGTGGGCTATGGCCTTGGCATCTTTGATGGCATCTTCCAGAGCGGCCTTTGCCGGGGCGGTCTTGGGAAATGCCGCCGTGACGGTGCCTGTGTTGGCGACGTTGGTCGCGCTCGCACCGGCGACGCTGAAGAAGTCCTCGCCCACGCCTACAAAGGTGTAGCCGGGCTTGGCACTGAGGGTGATGGTGGCGGTGTATTCTGTGTTCGGCTGGAAAGTGACATCGCTGGGTGACCAGGTGACTGTGCCGGTGTACTGGTCAGTCTCGGTGACGGTGGTGGCTGGCGTGCCGCCTGCAACTGGGATGCCCACGCCGGTTATCGCGGAGGTGGTGACGGCGAGCAGGAGCGTCGCGGCGTTGTCGTTGGCAGCCGTGCGTGCATAGGCCGAAGGGAACACAAAAGAGTACGTCCCTTTTGTGCTGTGCACTGGTCCCACTGGTTCCAGCTCAGGCGGGGGCAGTTGACAACAACGCTCACCTGGGGCTAAACTGGTTCCTGTTGAATGTAACAACAACGTATTACAGCACCCCAATGCCACCCCGGGAGGTTATGATGCCAAGCTCGACGGCAAAGACAAAGCACCTGAACATCCGCACCAGCGAGGACGAATACCGCCGTATCAGCGAGTTTGCACGCTTTCAGGGCAAAACGCTTTCCGGCTTTGCCCTTGAGTCGATGTGGCAACAGATTGAGGACTGGGAAGACATCCAGGCTGTGAAGGAATACGAGCAGGCCAAGGCCGGCGGCGGCTTAGATCTCATCAGCCACGAGGATGCGATGAGAGAACTCGGTCTGCGATGACCTACCGGCTGATGTGGCACAAAGCCGCACGGAAGCAGCTCAAAAAGCTCGACCCTTCGGTGCAGCGCTACATCGATGTCTGGCTGACAAAGAACGTGGACGGCAGCAGCGACCCGAGGAGGTCAGGAAAAAGTCTGAGCGAGAAACTTTCTGGCTACTGGCGCTACCGGATTGGCGACTATCGCGTCATCTGTGAGATCGATGATGACATCTGCGTGGTCATTGCCATTAAAATCGGGCATCGGAGCAGTATCTATCGGTAAGGCACATAGGTGCGGGCGGGCGGCGGCGAGCAACCGAGTAGGCAAAAACTGCTTGCCTGAGTATTGTGGAGAAGG
>JAISMZ010000022.1 GCA_031276475.1 Coriobacteriales bacterium | reverse complement strand
GGCAGATAGCGGCGCTCTCGCCGCATTGCGGGAATGGAAGGTGCGGTTGTTTGAGGAGCATCCCCCTGCCACTCTTGCCATCGCTTCACCTTATTGCCTGCCAAAGGGGGCAATGACGGTCGGCGACTTCTACCGCCAACTCATAGGCGTGCCGCATCTGCCGCAGACCATCGGCGAATGGACGCGCGTGCCCGAGGAAAACTTTGCGCTTGCGGTAAACGGCGAGGTCTTTTATGACGGTGCGGGTGAGTTCACTCAATTGCGCAACAGCTTATTAGACTATTATCCAGAGGATATCCGTCGCAAACGCATGGCGGCAGCCTGCATGAAAATCGCGCAGAGTGGTCAGTATAACCACCTGCGTATGGCTCGCCGTGGCGACTGGGTGGCGGTGCGTCTGACCCTGGCGCGCTTCAGCGAGGCGGCCCTGTCGTTGGCCTTCATGCTCAATAAGGTCTACCAGCCGTACTATAAATGGAGCTATCGCCGACTCGGTGAACTGCCGCTGCTCGCCCAGCAGCTTGCGTCTCCGCTTAAACGCCTGGCGCTGGCTGCGGATTTTAGCGAGGCTGCCCTCAAAGAGCAACAGCAGCAGATCGATGCGATATGCGTCGCACTGATTACCGAGATCCGCCGCCAGGGCCTTGCAGAATCTGACGACCCCTTTATGGTTGCGCAAGGCGAGGAGATTCAGCAAAGCATCCACAACGAGGGACTGCGTCAGCTTCCGGCCCAATACGAACTCTGATGAGGTGAACGCTATGGAGAGGGTACTGGTCATCGGCGGCAGTTACTTCGTGGGGCGCGTCTTTTGCGTTTTGGCCTCTCGACAAGGCGACACGGAGATCACGGTTGTCAATCGTGGCAGCTTCAAGCTGGACAAACCCCATGTGCGCGAATTCGTGTCTGATCGCAACGACATCAAACGATTGACCTCGTTGTTGCCCGCAGACGACTATCATGCGCTCATCGATTTCTGTGCCTATCAGCCGGGCGCTATCGAGCCGCTCGTCAAGGCCTTGGGCAACCGCGTCAGGCACTACCTCTACATCAGCACCAGCAGTGTTTACAGCAGTGATTGCCGCGGCGCAAAAACCGAGGACTCAGCGCTGCAAGAGCACTACGGTGACGACCCGGTCTCCCAGTATGTGGCTAAAAAAGCGGCGCTGGAGCGCGAGCTGAAGGACAGCTGCGCGACGGCGGGTCTGCCCTACACGATCATCCGCCCCACGTTTATCTACGGTCCCTTCAATTACGCGCCGCGAGAGTCCTATTTTATTGAGAAGATCGTCAAAGGCGAGCCGCTGTTCGTGCCCCACGACGCCAGCGCACGCTTCAGCATGGTCTATGTCTCCGATCTTGCCCGGCAGCTGCGGGCCTGCGTGGGCAACGAGCGCGTCTTTAACGCGGCATTTAACAGTGCGGCTCCGGAGCTGGTGAATTATCCGACGCTTCTGGGTGAGTTGCAGCGCTGTAACGGTGCGCCGTTCTCCACAAAAGAGATAAGCGTCTCGCAGGTGCTTGCAGAAAACATCCCGTTGCCGTTTCCGCTGACCGAAGATGATCTTGTTGACGGACGGCTTCTGGCCAAGGCGACCGACGTGCCGTATACGCCGTTTTCGGAAGGGATGGATAAGACCTTCGCCGCGTTCAGAAACGTTTACCTGCCGGGATAAGGGGACGCAGGTACAAACCTGTACAGATTGTACGCCGCTTTTCTGCTGTTTTGTCTATAGGCTGAACCAAAGTTAAAAGCATACACTTAGCAAATCCTCCGGCACACCTCGCTGTAGCCATTAGATTTGGGGTACATCCCTGCGTGGCTGCGCTGAGAGTGAAAATCGCAGAAAGGTGAGCAGATGCTGAGTCCCAAGGAGAACTATCGCAAGGTGCTGGCGGGCGAGAAGCCCGAACGGCTGCCCGTGTTTCCCGAAGACGCGAACTTCTTTGTGCCCTCGCTTTGGGATCCCGACCCTGAGACCCACCGGGACTGGATGGGTGTTCTTTGGATCGATGAGAAAAGCGGCAGGATGCCCGATGTCGTTCATCCCGTTATGAGTTCGGTTGCGCAGTGGCGCGAGTTGCAGTTCCCCGATCTCGCGAGAATAGACTGGGAGGGCGAGGTCGCGCGCTTTAAGGAGAACTACGACCCAGATAAGATAGACATCGCGATGATTCACTCAAACGGGCCATTTTTGTTGCCGATCAATGTGCTCGGCTGGGAAGAAGGGCTGGCGGCTATCTATGAGGAGCCCGAGGAGCTTGAAGCCTTTGTTACCGCCATCGTGGATTTTCTGATTGAGCTGGCCGGCTACATCCATCGCTACGTTAAGCCAGAAGTGATGTTTTCCGGCGACGATCTTGCCTCGGCAAACGGCCCGTTTGTCTCCAAAGCGGTTTGGGAGAATTTTTACAAGGCGCAGTTTCAGCGCATCGTCAACGCGGTACACGAACTGGGCGCCCGGGTGGAGTTTCACAACTGTGGCAACAACGGCTATCTGATTGAGGAGTTCCTCAATCTGGGTGTTGATATCTGCCAGCTGCCCATGCCCAACGATCAGCTTCTGGCCGATAGGCAGCGTTTTGGCAAGCGTCTGATAATCACCGGCGGCTGGGACCGCATTGGCGAGGCTTCCAAAGCTGATGCGTCGGAGGCGGTGGTGCGTAAGTCCGCGCGCACGGCTATCGACGATTACGGCAAAGACGGCGGTCTGATCTTTTGGGATGGCGGGATCATTGGTGATGATCAGGCGGCAACAGACAAGCGCACCTGGCTTTACGACGAGGTGCGCAGATACGGTGAGGAATTGTACCGTACATAAAAATCGCGAGAAAGGGAGGAGAAGGCCATGCCAAAACTCAATTTTCCCGAGGTTTCCAGTCCGGCGGTCAGTGAGTTGGCGGATGGTACCAAGGTCTATCGCACCTGCTCGGCCGGCTTTGGTTGTCACAATCTCGGTTGCGGGCTGAAGGTCTTTGTCAAAGACGGCGAGCTGGTTAAGGTAGAAGGGGACAGAGAGCACCCGATATCCAAAGGGCGGCTGTGCGTGCGCTGTCTGACTGCTAAGGAGCACTTTTATCATCCCGATCGGATTCTGCATCCCTTAAAGCGGGCGGGAAAACGCGGAGAAAACAAATGGCAGCAAATCAGCTGGGACGAGGCTTTGGATACGATCGTCGAGAACTACACGCGAATCAGGGATACTTACGGCGTTAACTCCACAACCGCCTGGAACGGTACGGGTCGCGAGAACAGCAAATATCATTTTGCGATGACCCAGGACGTCTTTGGTTCAA
>JAISMZ010000006.1 GCA_031276475.1 Coriobacteriales bacterium | reverse complement strand
AGGACCAGACGGTTCAACAGATACTGATGACCATCGGCAGCCAGATATCCAAAGCCGCAACCGACCTGGCATCTGGTTCGGCATCGGCATTGGTGGACGCTGGTAGCCGTGTGGCCAATGGTCTTCTCGTGGCCTTTGTTTCGCTGGTTGTCGGTTTTTGGGTACTGAAAGATCTGCCTCGCATCTCCCGCGAGGTGATGATCATTATCGGTCCACGTTTTCGCACCGATGCCCTCTTCATCGCTAACGCCTTCTCGCGTTCGCTCGGCGGCTATCTGAAAGGTATGGTTGTAGGCTGCCTTTGCACGGGCACGATGGCCGGCATCAGCTATTACTTCATCGGCATGCCCTATCCGCTGGTACTCGGCGTGTTCACCGCGACGATGGTTTTCATCCCCTTCATCGGCTCCTCGATTGCCGCTATCGTCGTGGCCTTACTGGGGCTTTTCGTCAGTCCCTTTACCGCCCTGCTGGCCATCGTTGGTACCATTTTGCCGCAGCAGATAACCGACAACTTCATCTCGCCGCGGGTGATGGCTGGCACCGTGGAGTTGCATCCCAGCATTATCCTTGTGGTCTTGATTGCTGGCGGTGCTCTGGGAGGTATCTTCGGCATGCTCTGTGCGATTCCCCTGACAGCGGCGCTCAAGTCGATATTCGTCTATTATTTTGAGAAGCGCACCAGCCGTCACATCGTTTCCCGCAAGGGTGCAATTTTTAAAGGCCGGGCGGCTCCTGAGCTCGACCCGTTGATCGACGCCAGTGATGGTACGCTAAACGATCAGTCGAATGATCCTGCGGGCATTGGTGAGCAGGAACAACGGGCGCTGGACGCTGCGCTGCGTCTGCATAAAAAGCCGCAGAAGCGACCGAAGCTAACAGCCGATCAGGCACGAATGCGACCTTGGGCAAAATTAAAAGCCAGAACTGGGCAGGCGGTGTCAGAGAAAGTTGTCGCACCACCCGAAACAACCGCGCCGGTCACGCCAATCGCTGCTTCGGCAACTGACAGGATGCAGGGGGCGACCGACGCACCAACCTCGCCAGCCAAAAATGACGGAGAAAACCACCATGAATAGCTCTGAGTTACGCGAAAAATTCCAAGCTTTCTTTGAGGCTAAGGGCTGCAGGCGTGTCCCTTCATCCTCGCTCGTTCCCGATGACCCCTCACTGCTTTTAACCAGCGCCGGCATGGTTCAGTTCAAGCCCTATTTTCTCCAGCAAAAACAATTGGAAAAGCCCTTTATCGGCGCTACCAGCGTACAGAAATGCGTGCGCACTACCGACATTGACATCATCGGCACCACGGGCCGCCATCTCAGCTTCTTTGAGATGCTCGGCAACTTTTCCTTTGGTGCCTACTTTAAAAAGGAAATGTGCGCATGGGCCTACGAGTTTTCAACCGAGGTTCTGGGCTTTGACCCCGAGCGCCTGCATTTTACCGTCTATCTGGATGATGACGAGACGGTTGAGATCTGGAAGTCCCTTGGCGTGCCCGACAGCCACATCACGCGACTCGGCGCTGAGGACAACTTCTGGATGGCGGGCGCGACCGGTCCCTGCGGCCCGTGCAGCGAGCTGTACTACGACCAGGGTCCCGAGTTTGGCTGCGGTAGCCCCGACTGCGCTCCCGGCTGCGACTGCGATCGCTTTTTGGAGTACTGGAACTGCGTCTTTACCCAATACGACCGCCAGGAGGACGCTACGTTGGTGCCGCTGCCCAAGCGCAACATCGACACCGGTATGGGCCTGGAGCGCACCGCCGCCATCCTCCAGGGTGTCCAATCCAACTACGAGACCGACATCCTGCGCGGCCTGATTGCCGTTGCCGAGCGGCTCAGCGGCAAATCCTACGGCAACCGTTTTGGTGATGACGCACGACCTGCCGCCGTTGGCGTCGCTTCGGTGGCCAGCCCTGTCCCCGCGCAGGCCACCGTCGCTTCCGCTGATGCTGCCCCGGCAAGCTTTGCGCCGCGGGCTGTTTTTGCTGATAGCACTGTCGCAGCCGCCACCTCCACCGCCCGCGACGATCTCTCGATGCGCATCGTCGCCGACCACGCCCGTGCCGTGACCTTCATGATTGGCGATGGCATCCTGCCTTCCAACGAGCGGCGCGGCTACGTCTTGCGCCGCCTGTTGCGCCGGGCCATGCGCCACGGCCAACTGCTTGGCATCGAGCCGCCCTTCCTCGGCCACTTTGTGCAGGCAGTGATTGCCGAGATGGGCCCGGTCTATCCCGAGCTCGCCGAGAACCGCGCCCTGATCGAGCGGATAGTCGCTACTGAGGAGGAGCGCTTTGCCCAGACGCTGCGCCAGGGCCAAAGCTACCTCGACCAGCACCTCGTCACCGTGGCGCGTACGCAAGCCGAGAAGGGTGTGGGGGAGGAATGCGCCGGCTCGTCGCAGGCCCAACTTCCCGGTGCTGTCGCCTTTGAGCTGCACGACCGCTTTGGTTTTCCCATCGATCTAACGGTTGAGATCGCCGCCGAGCGCGGCGTGGAGGTTGACCGCGAAGGCTTTGACCAGCAGATGGCCGACCAGCGCTCACGCGCCCGGGCTCACGCCAAAGATGATGCCTGGCAGAGCTTTCAGGACGTTTACAGCAATCTGCTCAGCGATTTTGGTCCCACCCACTTTCACGGTTACACCCAATATAGCCTGCATGCCAAGGTGCTGGCGATCGTCTCAGAGGGCGAGTCGGTCGCTCGTGCCAGCGACGGCCAGCTGGTTCAGGTCTTTTTGGATCGTACGCCATTCTACGCTGAGATGGGCGGTCAGGTGGGCGACAGCGGTCTGCTCACCGTTAACAACGGCAACGACCTGCCCACCGGAGGCGAAGGCAGTCTGACGGTTAGCGATACCCAGATAGTCGCCGGCGCACTCTACGCCCATAACGGCCGCATTGACGGCACGTTGGCGGTGGGTGACGAGGTGCTGGCGCAGATCGACACGGTTCGTCGCGAGCGCATTCAGCGCAACCATACCGCCACCCATCTGCTGCACCATGCCCTGCGCGTGGTGCTCGGCGACCATGTTAAGCAGGCTGGATCGTTGGTGGCTTCCGATCACTTGCGCTTTGACTTCACCCATTTTTCGGCTCTGACCCGCGAACAGCTGACGGCCATCGAGCAGCTGGCGAACAACCTGATCATGGAGGACAGCGTCGTCAGCTCCTATCAGACCTCGCTTGACGCAGCCCGCGCCGAGGGCGTGACAGCACTGTTTGGCGAGAAGTACGGCGAGCAGGTGCGGGTACTTCAGGCCGGCGAGCACTCCCGCGAGCTTTGCGGCGGGACACACGTTGAGCATACTGCCCAGATCGGTTTGGTTAAGATTACCGCTGAGTCAAGCGTCGGCGCCAACATCCGTCGTATCGAGGCGGTGACCAGTTTTGACGCGCTGGAGTACCTGAACCGTGTTGAAGCCCAGCTGCTGGCCGCAGCCGAAAGCCTGCAATGCGCGCCCGCCGAGGTGCCCGAGCGCGCAGCCCAGCTTAAGAACCGCGCTGCCGAGCAGGAATCCGAGCTCAGAGCCTTACGTGCAAAAACGCTTGGAGCAGGCGCCGAGGAGCTGCTGGCGGCGGCGCAGGACAGAGGTTACCGCTACGTTGTTGCCCGCCAGGACGGCCTTGACGTGCAGGGTCTGCGCACGCTTTGGGACAAGCTGCGCGAACGTGCTGCGGCTGACCCCGTCGCCCCAGCTCCCACCGCGCCGCCGCAGGCCGCCACCACGGGTTCTGCTGCCAGCGCCGCCACCGGCGCCGATAAGGGCCTGGCCGCCGTACTCGCCAGCATCACCGAGCAGGGGGCGCCGCTGTTGCTGGCGGCCGCGACACCTGAGGCGGTTGCGGCCGGCTTTGACGCCGGCGCGGTTATCAAACGCATTGCGCCAGCCATCAAAGGTGGCGGTGGCGGCAAGGCGGCGATGGCCCAAGCCGGCGGCAAAGACGCCTCCGGGCTTGACGATGCGCTGGAGGCCGCTCGAAAACGGTAAGAACATGCGGTATCTGGCCTTGGACATCGGAGAGAAGCGCGTCGGTCTGGCTGTAAGCGACGCCAGCGGGCGGATGGCAAGCCCCTTGCGGGTGCTGTCGCATGCAGAAGTCTTCTCGCTGGCACCGCCGTTTCGGCAGCTGCTTGAGGATTATCAGCCAGAGATGCTGGTCGTCGGGCTGCCACTTTCAATGGATGGTCGCGAGAATTCTCAGGCAGCTTTAGTTCGCGAGCAGGCTGAGAAAATCGCCACTGCTGCGGGGCTGCCCCTACGTTTTGTCGATGAACGGCTCTCCAGTGCCGAGGCTCGGCGCGTTTTGCGGGCCGGTGGCCTGGATGCCCGCGGAATGCGGGGCAAAACTGATAAAATAGCGGCTTCACTGTTTTTACAGGCCTATCTGGATGGCGGCTGTGCCGTGGACCGTAAAACCGACGAGCCAATCTGAGGACTGACAGCGAATGGCAGAATACCAAGGCAGACATCAGCGCCAAAACAAGCCGGCGCCCAAAGAAGCGGAGACAGGCGTTTCTCAGCCCGGTCAGGCCCGCCACGGTGCCGTCAGGCACTACGAGTTTCGGCGCTCCAACGCCGCTCACCGTAAGGCCGCCCGTGAGTTTCCCACCTACGACACCTCCGCCATCCGCCCGCGGCATTCCCGACGGCATACCGTGCTGGTGGTCAGTTTGATAATCGCGCTGATAGCAGCCTTATTGGCCGGCGGCTTCTTTGCCTATTCCATGTTCTCAACACCAACGCAGGTAGTGGTAGGCACGCCGATTAAGGTCACGGTTCCCACCGGCTCCACGACGACCGATATCGCTCGCATGCTGCGCCAGACGGGCGTTCTCACCGATGAGAGCGGTTTTATCAACGCCGTTAAAGAGCGCGGAGTCGCCGAACAGCTCAAGCCGGGAGACTATCAGCTGGAAGCCGGCATGGATCTCTCCAATAAGATAAATGAACTGGTAGATGCCCTGATTGCTGGCCCACTGCCAGAGGACACCATCGCCAGATTGACCATCCCCGAAGGCCTCAGTGTCGAGCAGACCGCGGCAAAGGTTGCAAGCACTCCAGGGCTAACCATTAAGGCGGAAGATTTTATCGCCTTGGCTTATCAGGCCGACCGCTACCAGGGAGACTATCCCTTTCTCGTCGGCGTCTATAACAATTCGTTGGAAGGGTACCTCTATCCCAAAACCTATGACATCCCCAAGACGGCAAATGCCGATTATGTGATCCGCGTGCTGCTTGACCAGTTTACTGTCGAGACGGAGGGTCTTGACTTAGTCTATGCCACGGAGCATGGTCTGTCGCTGTTTCAGGTCTTGACCATCGCCTCGCTGATTGAGAAGGAGACCGCCCTGGATGAGGAGCGAGCCCTGGTGTCTTCGGTTGTCTATAACCGCCTGAGCGAAGGCATGCGCCTCCAGATTGATGCCACGGTGATCTACGCGCTTGGGCCCAGCTATGACGGCCACCCGTTGTATAACGTCGATCTGGAGGTGGACAGCCCCTATAACACCTATCAGGTTGACGCGCTGCCGGCTGGGCCGATATGCTCGCCGCAGATCAAATCCATCGAGGCGGCCGCGCATCCGCAGGACAGCAGCTACCTTTACTATGTGCTCACCAGCAAAGGGGGGCAGCATACCTTTTGCAGCACCTACGAGGAGTTTGAGCAGGCTAAGGCCGTCTATGAGGAGGTCTTTGGAATCGCGTGATCGCTCCCGACCTTTATCTGAAGTCCCTTGCCTGTCTCAGCCAACGCAAACTGGACGCGATGGGGATCCGCTATGTTTTGCTCGACATTGACAACACCATTGTCGCCCGCGACAGCGATTCTGTCGCGCCAGAGGCAAAGGCTTGGATAGAAACCGTACGCCAGCGCGGCATTCGTGTCTGCCTGCTCTCCAACAATTGGCATCGAGTAGTGCTGCGCTACGCCGCCCAGCTTGAGTTGCCCATCGTCTGGCGGGCGATCAAACCGCTGCCTTTTGCCTTTCTTGCGGCACAGCACCGCATCGGTGCCCGCGCGCGTCAGACCCTGGTGGTGGGCGATCAGCTGATGACCGATGTTGTGGGTGGTAAACTTTTGGGGATGCGCACCGCGCTGCTCTCTCCGCTCAGCGAACATGATCTTTGGCACACGCTGCTGTTGCGCCAACTCGAGCGGCGTTTGTTGGGCAGCGTGCGGCCGGATGCAGCTGTAGATCGGGACGGCGCCTTTTTTGCGGCGAACGGCGTGGGCGCGACCTGTGAAGAAGGTGCCAACAGGGCTGCGGATCAGGACGACGCATGACGTGCTCGGTGGCGCTGTTCGGCTTTCCCGTGGAGCACTCGCTTTCGCCAGTGATGCATGCGGCCGCCTATGCCCATCTGGGGCTGGACTGGAACTATCAGCTTGTGCCCTGTTGTGAGTATGCGGACTTTGATGCGGGAATCACCCGTCTGCGGGCAGGAGAGTCTGGCCTCATCGCCGCCAACGTCACCACGCCCTGGAAGCGCGAGGCCTTTGCGGCAGCAGAGGACTGCCTCGACGACGTGGCAAAGCACGTAGGGGCTGCCAACGTGCTCTTCTCGGCACCGGGCAGCACGCGCATTTGTTGCGCCAACACCGACGGCCAGGGCGCGGTTATTGCGCTCAGTCGGCAAGGCGTTAGCGTAGATGCCAGCAGCTTTGTGCTTTGCGGAACCGGTGCGGTGGCAAAAGTGATATTGCTCGAGCTTATTCGCGGCTGTGCGCCGAGCGTCACGGTGCTCAGTCGTAATCGGCAAAGGGCTGTTCAGTTGGTGGAGTCCCTGGTTTTTACTGCCTCACCGTCCGTGCAAACACGAATAATTCCGCTGGCCTATGGCGATGCTGCGGCGGAGGTGGCGCTGTTGGCGGCCCGCGTGATCATCGATGCTACGACGGTCGGAGCCAACTCCTTTGCCGAGCCGGTCGTCTCCCCGCAATTGCTCGGTGCCGCTCAGATTGTGCTCGACGTCAACTATGGACGCGGAGGTTCAGCTTTGCTGCGCGGCGCCCAGGCTCGCGGCGCCCAGGTTTTGGACGGACTGGAGATGCTCATTGAGCAGGCGGCCCTGAGCATTGAATTTTGGGCTGGCCAGCAGGGTCTGAAGCTTAGTGCCCCTCGCGATGTGATGCGTGTTGCGGCGCTGGCCGAATGCCAGCGACGAGGGGTCAGTACCATCACGCCGCTCGCGTTGTGAGCAAAGACTGAGAATCGCAAAAAAAGGAGCTGAGATGCGTTATACGACAGCAGGTGAGTCACACGGGCCGGCCTTGCTGGCCATCGTCTCGGAGGTGCCCAGCGGCTTTGCGCTCTCAACTGCGGCGATAGATGCCGATCTTACCCGCCGCCAAAGCGGTTACGGACGCGGTGGTCGGATGGCCATTGAGCGCGACACGGTGCGCATCTTGAGCGGACTGCGCTTTGGCCGCACCCTGGGCAGCCCCATCGCTTTGCAGATCGATAATCGCGACTGGCCCAACTGGCAAGAGCGAATGGCCGCCGAGGGTCGCGCTCCGGTAGATCTTGTTCGCGAACAGACTCCGCGACCCGGACATGCTGACCTCGCCGGCGTGCAAAAGACGGCCAGCGATGACTGCCGCGATGTCTTGGAGCGGGCCTCTGCCCGCGAGAGCGCGGCGCGGGTGGCGGCTGGAGCCGTGGCCAAGGCCTGGCTGGCAAACTTTGGGGTCGAGATAAGCTCCTACGTCACGCGCATCGGCACGGTCACTTTACCAGAGGAGCTGATAGCCCGCAAAGGCGCGGTGTTCTCCACAGAAAAGATCGAGCGCTCGGAGCTGCGCTGTCCGGACGCGCAAAGCACCGAGGCGATGAAGGCGGCCATCGACGCGGCCCGTGCGGCGGGGGACAGCCTGGGCGGCTGGTTTAATGTGGTGGCCAGCGGCCTGGTGCCGGGAATCGGCGGCTACGCTGAAGCCACGCAGCGCCTGGACGGGCGATTGGCGGCGGCCTTGGTGAGCATCCCGGCGATCAAAGGTGTGCAGTTTGGCCTCGGTTTTGCGGCCGGTGCCCTGCCGGGCAGCGAGGTACACGACCCGATAATCGTCTCCGAGACGGATTCCGGGCGCATTCAGCCGCAGCGGGCGACCAACAACGCCGGCGGCCTGGAGGGCGGCATGACCAACGGCGAGCTTTTGTTAGCCAGTTGCGTGATGAAGCCCATCCCAACGCTGACCCAGCCGTTGGCGACCGTCGATCTGCTCAGCGGGCAGCGCCGCGAGGCCTCGCGTGAGCGCAGCGATGTGGTGGCGGTACCTGCGGCGGCCGTGGTTGCCGAGGCCGAGGTGGCGATGGTTTTGGCCGATGCCTACGGCAAGAAATTTGGCGGCGACAACTTAACCGATGCCCTGGCGGCCTTTGAGCACTACATCAACCGGCTTACCGCCCGCAGCACTTCCTGGGCACGCGGCACAGGCGAGCGGTGAGCCAGCAGTGGGCCTAGGGAAGCGCCACATCATCTTGATTGGCTTCATGGGAGCCGGTAAATCCAGCGTCGCCCGCAAGATCGCCCGCTGGCAGCACCTCAGCAGCATCGACATCGACGTCTACCTGGAGCGTCAGGAGGGCCTCAGCGTAACGCAGATCTTCAGCGAGCGCGGCGAGGAGGCGTTTCGCGACCTCGAGACGGCCTTTTTAGAGACGATGCCCAGTCGCGAACGCACGGTGCTTTCCTGCGGCGGCGGCATCGTCATCCGGCAGCGCAATCGCGAGCTGCTCAAGGCCCTGGGCACGGTCGTCTACCTCAGGGTCAGCCCAGAAAACGTATTGCGGCGCGTTGGCGGCTCTTCAAACCGGCCGCTGCTCAACGGTGCAATAGCTCCGGACGAACTTCTGCGCCAGCGCCAGCAGCTCTACGAGGAGGTTGCCAACCTCACCGTGCCAACCGATGAATGCGGCATCAACCAGGTGGCCCGCGAAGTGATACGCAAACTGAAAGCAAGAGGTGAGCTGTGACCGATCAGTACCTCCCCAAAACCACCCGCCTGCAAATCGTCCTGGACGCCGGGCGCAGCTACGACATCCGTGTTGGCTCGGGACTGCTCGCCAGCGCCGGTGAGCAGCTGCGCGTGGTGTCGGCCCTGTCGCAGATCAACCAGGCCGTCGTACTCAGCGACAGCAACGTCGGGCCGCTTTATGCCCGGGCGGCTCGCGAGGCGCTTCACGCCGCGGGTTTCTCCACAACTCTGTTCAGTGTGGCGGCCGGCGAGCAGAGCAAGTCTCTGGCAAACGCCGGCGAGCTCTGGGAGGCCTTTGCCGCAGCCGGCATTGGACGCGACACCGTGGTTGTGGCCCTGGGCGGTGGCGTGGTTGGCGACCTGGCCGGATTTGTGGCCTCCACCTGGATGCGCGGCGTGCCCTTTGTTCAGCTGCCCAGCTCGCTTTTGGCGATGGTCGACTCCTCGATAGGCGGCAAGACGGCCATCGATCTAGCTGCCGGCAAGAACCTCGTCGGCAGCTTCTACCAGCCCGCCTACGTGCTCTGCGACCTTAATCTGCTTGACAGCCTGCCGGATGCCGAGTGGGCAAACGGCCTGGCCGAGCTGGTTAAATCGGCGATCATCGACTCGCCGGAGTTCTATAACTGGCTTCTGGAGAACAACGCCGCGCTCGCCGCTCGCGAGCGCCCTGTCCTTGCCCAGGCCATTGTCCGCGCCCTGCGTTTTAAGGCCTCGGTGGTGGTTGCCGATGAGCGCGAGGCCGGCCGGCGCGAATGTCTGAACTACGGCCACACCTTTGCCCATGCCCTTGAGACCTGCGCCGGTTTTGGCGCGGTTGGGCACGGCAGGGCGGTTGCAGAAGGCATCCGTTTTGCCGCACGCCTGGCCACCGAAGCGGTTGGCGCCCCGGTTGAGTTTGCTGTTGAACAGGAAGCTGCGCTGGAAGCACTTGCTCTGTTTACGCCTCTGGCGCCGGCGGTAGCCCATGTTAGGGCTGAGGAACTCTATGCCGCCATGCTATCCGATAAGAAGGTTCGCGACGGCGCCGTCCGCTTCGTCTTTGCCGAGGCTCCTGGCCACTGGCAGGCCACGTTGGTGGATCCCGATCTGATTAAAATCTACCTGCTATACTGGCAGCAGGCACAGCAGTAAGGCAGAAAGGAACAGCATGAAGCTCCTTGTACTGAACGGCCCCAACCTCAACCTTTTGGGCCGCCGCGAACCGGATATCTATGGCTCACAAAGCCTTGACGACATCAATCGGGCCATCGCCCAATATGTTCAGACAGGCTATGGCGAGCGCGTGACCTTGCAGTTCTTTCAGACCAACCACGAAGGTCAGCTGGTCGACACCATTCAAAACGCGCCCCGCGCCTATGCCGGCATCGTCTATAATCCTGCTGCCCATACGCATTATTCTGTAGCTCTGCGTGACGCCATCGCCGCCGTGCCAACGCCGGTCGTGGAGGTACATCTCAGCGACATTACCACGCGCGAGGAATTTCGCCGTAATTCATTGATGACCGATGTCTGCATTGGCTGCTTCATGGGCAAGGGACTGCGTTCCTATCTTGAGGCGCTGGACGCTCTGATCGCCCATCTGGACGCTTTGAGCGACGAGGAGGGCTCGTGAGTTTGACGCCTGTCCCCGCCGCCGCCCGCATCGAAGCCCTGCGCGCCATACTGGAGCGTGAGGAATTGGATTATCACCTGGTCACGCACAGCTCGGACATTCGCTGGCTGACCGATTGGTCTGGTGTCTTTGATGAGGAGCAGGCACATCTGCTGCTCGTCGCCTCACAGCGGGCAACTGACGATGAGCCGCTCGGCTACCTGAAGACTGACAGCCGCTATTCTGCCGCGATGCGCGCGCAGGCGACGGCCGCGAACTGGCAAATCAATGACGAACGTATCGCTCAAAGCGACTACCTGGCCGAGCGGCTTAAAGCCCGCGCCGCCAGGGATTTAAGCGCTGGCACAGGCGCGGCCCGGCCTTTGCGCCTCGGCATCGAGGCCGATCTTGCCCTGAATCGCTTTCGCGCCCTGGAGAAGGTTTTTACCGCCGCAGCCCCCGCCGCCGCGCCGCTGTCCTTTCGTGTGGAACTGATCGAATGCGCAGATCTGCTATCCGGCCTGCGCGCCCGCAAAGATGCCGGGGAAGTTGCGGCACTTAAGGCGGCGCAGGCCATCACCGATGCCGCCTTCGCTCAGATACTGAACTTCATCCGTCCGGGCCTGAGCGAACGTCGCGTAGCCAGCGAGTTGGAATACCTGATGCGCAAGCTTGGTGCCGACGGTCCGGCCTTTCCCTCGATAGTTGCCTCAGGGCCAAACAGCGCCGTGCCCCATGCCGTCCCCGGCGACCGCGTATTGTGTACGGGCGACTTTGTACTGCTCGACTTTGGCGCTCGCATCAACGGTTACTGCTCTGATATGACGCGGACCGTTATTCTTGGCAAGGCCAGTGCCGCACAGCGCCGTCTCTACGCAACGGTGCTCGACGCTCATCTCCAGGCTGCCGCTGCGATCCGCGCCGGCACGACGGGCGCCGCAGTAGCCGAACAGGTCAATGCGCTGTTTGCTGCCGCAGGCTATGGCGAGTTGAGCCACGGTCTGGGCCATGGCGTCGGTCTCGACATCCACGAGCTGCCCGTTCTTGCGGTAAAGGCAACTGAAACGTTAGAAATTGGCAATGTGGTGACGGTTGAGCCGGGCATTTATATCCAGGGCCAGGGTGGCGTACGCATCGAAAACCTCGGCCTGATAGGCGAGTGGGGATTTGAGAGCTTCACCACCAGCCCACGCGATTTGATAGAATTATAAGAACCAAAAGAGCATCAAAAAGACACCGACCAGAAAGGCGCTGTTAAGAAGTGTGCAGCTGTTTGCGAGTTATCGACGAGCGCAGAGAATGGGATGACCTGGTTGTAACGCAGGGGGGACACCCCCTTCAGCTCTGGGGGTGGGGCGAGACCAAGGCCCTGCACGGAGCCTGGCAGCCGCACCGCCTCTGGTCAGATGCCGCTGGTGTTGGCGCTCAGGTGTTGCTGCGCAAGCTGCCGGGCCCGTTTCGCTCGCTGGCCTATCTGCCGCGCGGCCCCTTTGGTCTACGCCCGTTATCGCTGCTCCCCGAGCTTAGCGACTGGGCTCGCGCACGTAACTGTATCGAACTTAAAGTTGAACCGCATTGGCCGACAGGCGATGTGCTGCCCAGGGGCTTTAGCTTCTCCAAAAACCCCGTCCTGCTCGCACGCACCGCAACGCTTGACCTTTCTCTCAGCGAGGAAACGCTGCTGGCCGCTGCAACAAAAAAAACCCGTCAATACATTCGCAAGTCCGCCAAAGAGGGTATTGCAGTGCGCGAGGCGCGCAGCGAAAAAGACATCGAGCGCTGCCTTGTCATCTATCATCAGACGGCAAGCCGGGCAGGTTTTGGGTTGCACGTAGACGATTATTATTACGCTGTTGCCAAGCAGTTGGGTTCGCACAGTCGCATCTTTGTCGCCGAGCACCAGGGTGCGATCGTAGCTTTTCTCTGGTTGGCTGTCACCCCCGCACTGGCCTTTGAGCTCTATGGCGGCATGGACGACAGGGGGCAGCAGCTGCGCGCCAACTACAGCCTAAAGTGGCAGGCGATCAGCAGCCTGCGTGCCGAGGGGGTCGCCCTCTATGATATGAATGGCCTGCTTGGAGAGGGTATCTCAGCTTTTAAACTGGGATTTACCGGTGGTCGCGAAGAACTTTTATTGGGCACTTTGGACGCTCCACTTTCGCCACTCTATGGCATTTGGGAAGGCCTGTTGCCCAAGGCCAGGAGTCTTATCCGACTCTTGCGACGCTAAAGGAGATTTACGGGTCGTTAAACCTCCTGCATCAGTATCGCCACCAGAATGCTGACATTTGCTATCAACGCAAGAACGATGGCGCCAAAGCTGTAGGTGAATACTCGTATCAGGCCAAGCTCGTAGCCAGGACGAATGCGTTTATTGCGATACAGCAACGCAGCTATTGCACTGAGCAGAACCAAAACGACCTGGATGGTGACGCTGAACACATGGATCGAGCTGCCGGAAAGATGCCAGGCATAGTTCACAAAAGAAGCTGTGGCCGTCAGAACAGCTATCAGAAAGCCTGTTGCCCGAGTCATCCGAGTCGCTCCACCAGGCTTGAGGGAACCGCGCTTTTGGGTACGGTCTGCCAACTGATGACAATCTGGCGACTTGCCTTTATGCACAGGTATTCGCCGGGCCGTGGCAGCTCGCGGGCGCTTGCCATCGTGCTTCCAGGAGCATACACGGTTAAGTTCAGCTCTCGCAGCTCGCCTTTCAGATTATAGGCTTTCAGCGTATATTCCTTACCGGGACCGAGGTCGGTGCCGTCATCTGAATGCATGGTCTTTGGTGTAACGTCATAGTTCAGCGGAACTCTCGCATAATAGTCGGTGCCCACATAGCGATCCATATAATACTGCCATCCAAAAAATCCCAGACCGCCTATCAGTCCTACGACTACCACCGCGACTATTATCCGGGTTATGGTGCTGCCCGTACTCATTAAAGACTCCTTTCGTCAGGTTACGCGCACCCTGCCTTTGTGCCGGGGCACCGCGGGCTACCCATCGAGAAAGCCTTTAGTGGTTTAACAATTTGGTGCAAAGTCGGTGCAGGCGCTACACGAATAATTGTATCGAGGCTCTTAAAACGTGGGTTTTCGGGAAACCCGCGCGAAGGTGAGGGTTAGGTAAGGGTTTCGTGACGGCGCAGCCTGTGTGAGGGTAGCCCTGCGCCGGATTCACTAAGGATCTGCCCGCCCTGCATGCGCTATACTGGTGCCCTCAGCAAAAGACTGCTGAAGCCCTACGGCACAATCTGGATAAGGACGCAGCAAAACCATGAGGCAAACCGGCATCACTACGGTATTCTTTGACGTTGGCAACACCCTGCTCACACCTGCGGAACCCGAAGGCGCGGTCTTTGCCCGCGCCGCTGCGCGTTCAGGCGTGCAACTTGACGCCGCACAGGTAAATGCCAGAATACCTGAGATGTATCGCTACTACGAGCAGCTTTACGAGCAGGACGATTCCTTTTGGGCTGACGACCAACGCGCCGTTGAGATCTGGCATACGATGTATGAGTACCTCTGCGCCCTGCTGGATGTGCCCGCTGCCCAGCGCATCGTCATCGCCGAGGGCGTCTATCAGCACTACCTCGCTCCCGAGAGCTGGACGACCTTCCCGGACGTTTTGCCCTGCCTGGAGGCTCTAAGCGCTCAAGGTCTGCGCCTGGGCCTGATCTCCAACTGGGACAGCTCATTGCGCCCGGTAATCGAAGGGATGGGACTCGGATACCTGTTCTGCGAGATCATCGCCTCGGCCGAGGTGCTGCTGCATAAGCCGCAACCGGCGATATTCGAGCTGGCGCTGAGGCGCACCGGCACACCGGCCAGCGCCGCTATGCACATCGGCGACCACGCAAGCGCCGATGTCCAAGGGGCCCGCGCCGCCGGCATCACCCCCGTCTATCTGAACCGCCGAGGCGAGCGCCTCAAAGACGCCATAAGCATCGCCTCCCTCGCCGAGCTACCAGCCCTGATTGCCGCCCATTAACGGCTTTCGCCAACAACCAACAAGAACAACACAGAGACGGCCTTCACCAGCACCCAGCCCGGGCACAGGGCCGAATGCGAGTTCCGCAGCAGAGACAAACGCATGCCTGGCCTGCGCTGGTGCTGCGAGGACTTATCTGAAGGCGACCCTGTGCCCGGGCTCGCACGCTCACGGCTTCCGCCAGGCCCAACCCCGCACGTTCACAACCCTGTAAGGCGCCAGCCTCACTCCTTACCACCGCCTGCGTTAACACTGTTCTGCACCGCCGTAAAGCCCTGTTCAACAATCTGTCGCACCACGCCGGCCGCCGCCTGCGCGTCAACTCCTAACTCCTCCAAAGCCTGGCCAGAAAGCCGCTGGAGTACAAAGCGATCGGCGGGCATCCGCCCTGGCGGCCGCCCGATGCCAACGCGCACGCGCCGGTAATCCTCGCCAACCGCCGCGTTGATGTCGCGCAGCCCATTGTGGCCACCGTGCCCGCCGCCGTTTTTCAGGCGCAGCAGGTGCTCGGGGATGTCCAGGTCATCGTGGATGACGACGAGCGCGTCGGCAGTCAGGCCAAAGTGGCGCAGCAGGCCCTTGACGGCCCCACCCGAGCGGTTCATATAGGCCTGCGGCTTGGCCAGGGCCACCGTGTGCCCGTCCAGACGCCCAACGGCGGTAAGCGCACTGCAACGCGGCTTCCAAGAGCGCACGCCAGCCTGCTCGGCCAGCAGGTCGGCCGTCATAAAGCCGATATTGTGACGGGTAGCGGCGTATTCCTCGCCGGGGTTGCCAAGGCCGACGACGAGCAGCTGAGCGTCCGACTGTCTGCGAAAAAGGCTCATTTAAGAATACTCAGGAGCATCGGCAGCGACCGCCTGCCTCAGAGCGCGAAATCGGGATCGAAGAGCTCGCTGACAGAGGCCTCGTTAAAGACGTTGGCTATCGCCTGGGCCAGAAGCGGCGCCACCGAGACCACCCGGATCTTGCCGGTCAGGTGCTTATCGGGCACCGGCACGGTGTCGCAGACGATGACCTCTTCCACATCGGCCTTCTCGATCCGCTCATAGGCCTGTCCGGAGAACAACCCGTGAGTGGCGCTGATAAAGACCCGCTCGGCGCCCTTATCCTTCAGCGCGGTGATCCCTGCGGTTATCGAGCCGCCAGTGTCGATCATATCGTCATTTAAAATGCATGTTTTACCGTTAACGTCGCCGATGACGGTGGAGATCTCGGCCCGGTTATGGCCGGGACGCGACTTGGCCATCACCGCCAGGTCGGCGTCCAGCAGGTCGGCCAGCTTCTTAGCCGCCTTGGCGCGCCCAACGTCGGGCGAGACCACGCAGATATTGCTCAGGCCTTTTTGCAGGAAGTAGCTGGCAAAGATCGGCAGGGCGGTCAGGTGGTTCACGGGCTGGTCAAAGAAGCCCTGGATCTGCCCTTGGTGAAGATCGACGGTGATCAGCCGGGTGACGCCGGCGACGGTCAGCATGTTGGCCACGAGCTTTGCGGTGATCGGCTCGCGGGCGGCCGATTTCTTGTCCTGGCGGGAGTAGCCAAAATGTGTGACCACCGCCGTCACCGAGCGCGCCGAGGCACGTTTGGCGGCATCGGCCATGATCAGCAGCTCCATCAGCGCGTCGTTTACCGAGCCGACGTTTGAAGAGGCGATAGACTGGATGATGAAGACGTCCGCCCCGCGCACGCTTTGCTTGTAGCGGGCATATATCTCGCCATTGGCAAAGGAGTCCGTCTCAACATTACCCAGGTCGCAACGCAAGGCCCGGGCGATGCTCTGGGAAAGCTGGGGGTTGCTCCTGCCGGAGAAGACCATCAGGCTCTTGCTCACCTGGGCCGTGCCGATGCCGGCTTCTTTAACGTCCTCACTCATCACTGCCTCCATTTTGTCGCTATCTGTGTCATCTTGCGCCGCGCCCAGTCTTTAATCACGACCTGCTCGGCGCGCTCCAGGGCCAGGGCGCCGTCGGGCACATCGGCGGTTATCACACTGCCGGCACCGGTGGTCGCGTCGGAGCCGATGGTGACGGGTGCCACGAACATCGTATCACTGCCGATGAAGCTGCGGTCGCC
>JAISMZ010000252.1 GCA_031276475.1 Coriobacteriales bacterium | reverse complement strand
AATAGAGCAGATCGCCTACTAAGTGCGCGCCCAGTCCCTGGAACCGCCTCGTGACAGCGCTTCTGCGGCAACCGTCCCCGTTTTGACCCACGACAACACCCCCGCCCCCCCGGCGATTGATGCTGCCGCCCTTCAGGCCCGCCGACGTCGCCAGATCCGTGCGCTATGGACGAAGTTTATCGTCTCCGCCTGCTTTGCACTGCCGTTGCTCTATCTGGCGATGGCGCCGATGCTGCCTGGCCAGCCCCTGCCCTTCCCGGCGGCACTCGATCCGATGACCAACCCGCTGCCCTATGCACTCAGCGAGTTGGTGCTGGCTCTGGGCTGTGTGGCGGTGGGCTACCGCTTTTACGTTGTGGGCTTTAAGGCGCTCATCCATCTTAGCCCCAACATGGACTCGCTTATCGCCCTGGGTACGGCGGCGGCCGTGATATTTTCTGGCTACAATCTCGCGCGCATCGTCGCCGGCGACGCGATGGCCGTAGAATCGTTGTACTTTGAGAGCGCCGGGGTAATCATCACATTGATCCTTCTGGGCAAGTCTCTGGAGGCTACCTCCAAGGGCAGGGCCGGTGCAGCCATCCAGAGCCTGATGAACTTGGCTCCACGCACTGCGTTGGTGCTGCGGAATTCCGCCCCCGCCCCCGTTGAGATACCCGTCAGCGAGGTGCTGCCCGGTGACACCGTCGTCGTTTTGCCCGGCAGCCGTATTCCCGTGGACGGCAGCGTCGTCAGCGGTAGCAGCGCGATTGACGAGTCGATGCTCACCGGTGAGAGTTTACCGGTGGAAAAGCTCCCGGGAGACGCGGTATTTGCGGCCACCATCAACACCACGGGCACCCTACGCTTTGTGGCAACCAGGGTCGGGCGCGACACGGCACTGGCGCAGATCATCCGGCTGGTGGAGGAAGCCCAGGGCAGCAAGGCGCCCATCGCCCGCCTGGCCGACCGCGTCGCCGGCGTCTTTGTGCCCGTCGTCTGCCTGCTGGCCCTGCTCGCCGCAGGGGCCTGGTACATCGCCTGCAACCTTGGCGTCGTGCACCCGCCGATGCACGTCGGTGCGCTGGAGTTCGCCCTGACGATCTTCATCAGCGTGCTGGTAATCGCCTGTCCCTGCGCGCTTGGGCTGGCCACACCGGTCGCCATCATGGTTGGCACAGGCCGCGGCGCGGGGTTGGGCATCCTGATTAAAAGCGGCGAGGCCCTGGAGCGTGCGCAGGCGGTGACCCAGGTAGTTGTGGATAAAACCGGCACGGTAACCGAGGGCCGCCCGACGGTAACCGATGTGCTCACCATTAATGACGACGTAGGAGATAATGGGGACGGCGCGCCCACCGCAAAAGAGAGCCAGCGTGAGCTCCTGCGTCTGGTTGCGGCTGCCGAGCAGGGCTCGGAGCATCCGCTGGGTCGTGCCATCGTCGAGTACGCCCGGGATCGAGGCCTGAGCCTGCCGCAGCCAAGCGACTTTGAAGCCCTCAGCGGCCTGGGGATTCGCGCGGTCGTGGAAGGCGTCGCGATTACCGTAGGCAACCAGGAGTTGACGGGCGGGGCCAGCGCCGTTGCCGAGAAACTTGCCGCCCAGGGCAAAACCCCGATGTTCGTCAGCTTTAACGGTTGCGCCGCCGGCATCATTGCGGTCGCCGACGTGATTCGCCCCACCAGTGCCGCCGCCGTCCGCGAGCTTGACGCCTTGGGAATCAAGACCACGATGCTGACCGGCGACAACGCTATCACGGCCGAGGCCATCGCCGCCGAGGCGGGTATCACCAGGGTCGTTGCTGGGGTTCTCCCCGAGCGTAAAGCCGGGGTGATCCGCGAGCTTCAGGATGCTGGTGGAGTTGTGGCGATGGTCGGCGACGGCATCAATGACGCTTTGGCGCTGGTCCAGGCCGACGTTGGCATTGCCATTGGCAGCGGCACCGATGTTGCGTTGGAGTCGGCAGACGTCGTCTTAATGCATGCCGATCTGCGCGACGTTGCCAGTGCCATCGCCTTGTCGCGCAAGACGATGCGGATCATCCGCCAGAACCTTTTTTGGGCTTTTGGGTACAATGTGGTGGGTATTCCCATCGCGGCCGGGCTGCTCTACCTCTTTGGTGGTCCGCTGCTCAACCCGATGATCGCCGCCGCAGCGATGAGTTTGAGCTCCGTCAGCGTATTGACCAACGCTCTGCGGCTGCGGGGCTTTACACCGGCGAGTGCCCCAACGCCCGCGACGTCAACGCCCGCGCCCGCATCCCTGGAAACCCCGTCTGCGGCGAGTCAGAAAACGAATCAGGAAAAGGAGAGTCCGATGAGTCAGACCGAAACCATCAAGGTAAGTGGCATGAGCTGCCAGCACTGTGTGCAGGCTGTCACCAGGGCGGTCGGTACCCTTGCCGGGGTAAGCGATGTGCAGGTCAGCCTTGAGGCCGGCAGCGCCACGGTGAGTTTTGATCCCGCAGCGGTGAGCCTGCAAGACATCCAGGCAACCATCGTTGAGGAAGGCTTTCAGGCCGCCTGACCGCTGCGACGTGTCACCAGATACGTTTTTATGGCGCGCGCCCATGACACGCGGCGGTGCCGCTTTGCGCCGTCCCCGGTAAAACCGCAGAGGGACAGCGCGCCACAGCCCACCCCTGCGCCGTACGCGCGGGAGTGCTACCATTATATCCATAGCATCCGCACTGTGACGACAGACAGAGGAGCCAGAAGTGAATCCGATCATCGTCATCCCTGTTTATATTGGCAGCTCTCGCAAGGGCGAGGGGCGCGATGTCGTTACCACCTACGACCACGTCACGCCGCTCGGCAATCAAGGCGAGCTACCCCGTTGTCTGATGTCGTTGCGCGACAACAACATCAGCGCGCCCATCTACATCCTGGTGGTATCTGAGCCGGGCATCGAGCAGCTGGCCGCCGTCAAAGTGCGTGACATCGCCGATAATTTTATCGATACCCTCGATGTGCGCGTTATCGACCAGGCCGTGCTCGATCTGGTATATGCCCGGATGGATCTGCTCGGTCTGGGCGGTATCCGCGACGGTGTCGCGCTCAAGAGTTATGGCTCAATACGTAATTTCGGCCTGATCATCGCGGCCGCACACGGCGCCTCAGCCTGCATCTTCATCGACGACGACGAGATTGTGGACACGCCGGATTTTGTAGAGCGAGCGACGTATGGTATGGGCAAACTGACGCGCACCGGCATCCCCATCCTTATCAAAAGCGGATTTCACACCGACCGCCAGGGCAACTGGCTTTCTAAACAGAAGAGTTCCTGGTACAACCGTTTTTGGCCGCAGGGAGAGCTGTTTAACAAGTGGATGAAACAGGCCATGGGTGGCGCCCGTCTCTCCCGCTCCAACAATCTGTATGGCGGTCTTTGTGTAATTCACCGCGAAGCCTTCCGGCGGGTTTGCTTTGACCCCTGGATCCCCCGTGGCGAGGATCTCGATTACCTGCTCAACGCCAGCATGTACGGTGGCGGTGTCTGGTTTGACAACCAACTCTCGATTGTCCATGCACCGCCCAAGACCCCCGATGAGTCGCAGCGTTTTCGCCAAGACATCTATCGTTGGATTTATGAGCATAGCAAGCTTGAATATGCTAAAAGTCAGATAGATTTATTGCCCATCCAGTCGCGCATGCTCGACCCTTATCCCGGGCCGTTCTTGGAGCACTCCATCAACCGTCGCGTTTTTATTACGGCGCTGCTACGTGCCTTGGGTCGCGGCAACCACCGTAAGGGCTACGTTCGGGCGGCACTGGCGGCACGGCGTGAGGCCAAGGCCTATGCCGAGGTCTTCTGCCCGCGCTACTACGAGTTTCAGATTGGCTGGCCGCAGGTGGTGGCGACTTTTGAGATGGATCGCTCAATCTGCAACATCATCACCGGCGGGCGCTGCCTGGACAAAAGTGAGTTGGTGCAGCCGGTGACCGGGGAAGAAACAGCAGCGGCAGGCGACGGTACAGCGGTAAGCGGTGCCTCAGCGGCAGGCGACGTGGCCCCGCCTTCGGATGGTACAGCAGATGACATCGTTGGAGACATCGACGACTGAAGAATGGATCCCCTGGCATTTATCCTGATAGTGCTCTGCGGTTTTCTGGTGGGCATCCTCGCCGGGCTGTTTGGCGTCGGTGGCGGCTGGATGATCATTCCGTTACTGCACGTGATTTTTGGCGTGCCCGTGGTGCCCACCGCCGCAACGTCGTTGTTCACGATGGTGCCCACATCCGTTTCTGGGGTGATCCGCCATATGCGCCAGAAAACCGTTCACCTGCGCATCGGCGTGATACTCGGCGTCAGCGGCGCTGTGACCTCAGTAGGTGGTGCACTGGTTGCCGAGCATTTGCCCGATATGCTGATAACCCTGCTCACCGTGGCGGTGATCGCCTTCAGCGCTCTGCGCATGCTCTGGGAGGCGCGACAGGCCGCTGCCGCCAGTGACCCCGCCTCTGTGCCCGCGTCGCCCGCTGCCTCCGATAGTGCCACGTCATTCTCCACAACTGCTGCCACGAGCAGCGATCCCGTCGCCCTCACAACCAAGCCGATCACCATCGTCGCAGCCATCATTGTCGGTCTCATCGCCGGCTTTCTCGCCGGCATCGTTGGCGTTGGCGGCGGCTTCATCATCGTGCCGTTCTGCGTTGCCTATCTGGGGTTTTCGATGAGCAAGGCGGCAGGCACGTCGCTGGCCGCTATCATGTTCATCGCCTTGCCGGGCATCGTCTCGCACGCCATGCTCGGGCATATCTGGTGGCTCTACGGCATTGCGCTGATCATCGGCACGGTGCCGGGGGCGCAGTTGGGCGGTTACCTGGCGTCTCGTCTGCCCGACCGCGCGTTGCGCATTGCCTTTGTCTGCCTGCTGGTCGTTGCCGGCGGCATGCTGCTCTACCAACAGTTTGCGGCGTAAGCGGATCACCGCTTTGAGCACCTTCTCACATACGCAGCGTGTTCAGCAGGCAGTTTTCT
>JAISMZ010000129.1 GCA_031276475.1 Coriobacteriales bacterium | reverse complement strand
CGTCGGGAACACAAAAGGGTACGTCCCCTTTGTGTCGCTCCCCTTTGTGTTCTCCGGCACCCTCGCCCAGCAGCAGCGGCCAGCTCACCAGTTCAAACTGCGCGAAGGCCTCGGCCAGGTGAGACTCGGCATCGAGAATCTGCATCTGGCAGCCGCCGCAGCCGCAAAGACCGCAGATCGCCACCCGCGGGCGGCGCTCCAGCCGGGCGCCCGGAACCGCAGCGTCGTCGGTACTCACAGCGCGAACCGAACCCGTCGGCGCACCGGCGACTCCAGCGGCGGCGGGGGCGCCAGCACCGACGGCACCAGAAGCCAGTACACCGGCGGCAGGCACGGCTGCCACGTCAGTCTCCACAACTTTATCGGCGGACACTCAGATCGCCCCCTGGATGTTTTTGGCTTCCCAGTAATTAAAGACCGGGCCGTCGACGCAAATGTATTGATGGCCCACGGCGCAGTGGCCGCATTTGCCCATGCCGCACTTCATCTGCCGCTCAAAGGACATATAGATCATGTCGTAACTGATGCCCTTCTTGCGCATCTCCTCGATCACCGATTTGTACATCACGGGCGGGCCGACAATCGCTCCGTAGGTGCGCAGCGGGTTGACGCGCAGGCCCTCAAAACACTGCGTGACGTAGCCCACCTCGCCGGTCCACTCGTCATCGGGCTGGCTGACCAGCAGGTGCAGGTCGAAGTCCTGACGGTGCTGCCACATCTTAAACTGGTCGAGAAACATGATGTCGGCGGGCGTGCGCGAGCCGTAGGCGATGGTCACCTTACCAAAGTCGTGGCGCTCGTCGTGGATGTGATTGATCAGCGACTTGAGCGGCGCGATGCCTAAGCCCCCGGCTACGAGCAAGACGTCGTGTCCGCGCATTTCCTCAAAGGGAAAGCCGCGGCCGAAGGGCCCGCGCAGACCGACTATGTCGCCGCATTTCATCCGGTGCAAGGCCCCGGTAACCGAGCCGGAGGCGCGCACGCAAAGCTCGATGAAGCCCTGCTTGGAAGGCGCTGAGGAGATGGAGATGGGCGCCTCACCAATGCCAAAGAGGGAAAGCTCAACAAACTGCCCGGCCGTGTGCCGAAAGCCCTCGCGGATGGCGGAGTCAATCAGGCGAAACTCAAAGAGCTTCTCCTTGGCGGTGAGGTCGATGATCGAGGTGATCCGCGCTGGCCAGGGGCGATAGGGGTTTGCGCTCATTGCGTTTTTCATGCGCCGCTCCCCTGCTCGGCGACGGACGCGGGCGGGGTGGCGGGGGCAGCCTCGGCTTTGATGGCGGGGGCGGCGGCGGCCTCAGCTCCAGTGGCGCCGCTCCCCTGCTCGGTCAGCCAGCGGTCGCGGTCGCGATACAGCCGCTCGATAACCGTGCGCGGATTGATGTCAGCCTTGCAGGAGCGCACACAGCGCCCGCAGCCAACGCAGAGCATGTCTCCATATTTTGCTCTAAATGATAGCAGTTTATGATAGAAACGGTGCCTGACCCGATTGCGACCGCTATCGCGAAAGTTATGCCCACCGGCAACCACGGCAAAGCCGGGTGAGTTGCAGGAGTCCCAGACGCGCTGGCGCCGCCCGCCACAGCCATCAGGGTCGGTCAGGTCGATCAGGTCAAAGCAGTAGCAGGTCGGGCAGCTTACCGAGCAGGCCGTGCAGGACAGACAGCGCTCGCCCAGTTCGTCCCAGGTGGCATCCTTATGCAGCACGTCCATCAGCATCGGCAACTCAGCGGTGTCGGGCAGCGCGGCAAAGCTGTCGTGAAAACGCTTGGAGCAAATCTCAAAATCCAAAACTTCGGCGGGAGTGGCCGGGCGCGGATGGCAGGTGGCCTCCAAGATATTAGCTCCCTCCACGCTGTAGATAGAGACCAGATAGACCTCCCCAAGATCAAAAAGGAAGAGGTCGTAGCCGCTGTGCACCTCGCCGGTTCCCCACAGGCCGCAGAGGCACTCGGCAAACGGCGTGCAGCTGATGCCAACGACGAGCGTCGCCTCACGGCGGGCCCGATAGTAAGGGTCGGGAAACTCGTCGCCGAGAAAAACTGCGTCCAGGCGGTTGATGGCGTTGATGTCGCAGGCATGCACACCAAAGATCACCCGCGGCGTAACTTCGCAGACAACCTCGATATCCTCAGCGTGAGTCGTGCCAAAACTGAGCAGGGTCTCGCGTGGCGGCAGCAGGTACTTCTTGGGCGGAAGCGTGGTCAGAGTGTAATCTAAAGCTAACTCATCGGCCGCCGTGACGGGCGCGAACTCAAAATGGTCGCCCTTGTCCACAGGACCGATAACCTGATGAGCCACCAAAAAGCCGTTGAGGAGTTCGGGCAGCTCGGTTTTGTCTATCACCCGGAAGAGCATCAGCTACATCATTCGCTAAAGAAGATGCCTGTTTCGCGTGCGGCGGAGGCCGGTGAGTCGGAGCCGTGAATGACATTGGCGTCCATCACCAGGCCAAAGTCGCCCCGGATGGTGCCCGGCGAAGCTTCGCGCGGGTTGGTCGCGCCCATCAGTTTGCGAGTGATGGCCACGGCATCCTCGCCAGACAGCACCATCTTGACCACCGGCCCCGAGGTGATGTAGCTGATCAGGCCGTCGTAGAAGGGCTTGCCCTGATGCTCGGCGTAGTTGGCGGCGGCCTGCTCAGGTGTCACGCTGGCGAGCTCCAGGCGCTCTATGGTCAGGCCGACCCGCTCAAAGCGGGCGATTATCTCGCCAACATGGCGGTTGGCGACGGCATCGGGCTTGAGCATTACATAGGTTTTCTCGGACATCGGGGTTGTATCCTCTCTACTTTTCTTCTTGCCTGTGCGTCAGCATCTGGCGGTACGATTGGTAATACGGCATCTGTTGCTGGCGGGCGCTGCCGACGGACGCTGCCGGCAAATGCGGCGGGCGGGCGCGGCGGGCGGGCACCTACAGCTGTGTCGAGTTGAAGATCATGTCCAGGCCGGATACCTTCCAGCCAATCAGATCACGCTCCAGAGTTATATCGTATTTGATGGTACCGCCCTGGGACAGATGCGCGGCCACCACAATCTCTGAGGAGGTCATCTGGCGATCCTCATAGAGTATCTCCACGTTGTCGGTGGCTACCACCATGTCCATGATGCGGTTGATGGCTGCCTTCTCGGCGTCGCTGGAACCGATCCAGTACGAGGTAACATCGCCACCGCTGGCGTGGGCGGAAAACATGCTCTTGACGGTGTCGGCCTGGGTGGGCCAGCCATAGCCCTGCGAGTAACCAAAGACCGCCGTAGCCGAGGCCAGCACCAGAAGGATGACAATCACCAGCAGCACCTTCAGGCCGGTATGGCGCAACTTGCGCTCCGACTTGATCTGCCGCTTGGACATATCTATCAGGGTATCGTCGGCAACGGTGAAGAAGTTCGTGTCATTGGCCAAAGGCACGTTGCCAGCACCGTAGCCACTGCCGTCGTCATCGGCAAGCTCCGGGTAGCTTGCCCCATAGGCCGCGTCGTAAGCCGCCGACGCTTCGGAAGGCGCAAAGGGGTCAAAGCCCGACAGGTCGTCGCCAAGGCCTGCCGTGGCGGCTCCGGCAACGCCCGCTTCAGCGGCGTCAACGCTGCCCAAAACCGCCTTCTGAGCACGTTGATAGTCGGCCAGGGCCTCGTCGGAAAGCGAGTATTTGCCCACGCCGAGCGCCTCGACAAAGGCGTTGAGGCCCTCCCGGTAATGGGCGGTGGCAACATAGGCGCGCCCGAGGTTCTCCCAGGTCTTAAAGAGCGTGGCGCCGCTGGGCTCAAACTCAAAGATCGCGTTGTAGGCCTCGATGGCGTCCTGGGGGCGGTTCAGCAGCGTGAAGCAGCCGCCGAGATTGAGCAGAGCCTTGGTGGGATTGGGGTTGCGATCGTCCAACGCCGCGTTGCGGTAGGCGGTGCCGGCCTCGATAACCATCCCCAGACGCGAATAGGCAGTACCCAGGCCCATCTGTGCCTGATAAGGCTTGTCATAGCTGGCGTCGGCCAGGGCACGGTTAAAGTGCTCGATGGCCTGGTTAAAGTCGCCGGTACCGATAAGCGCCTTGCCCAGATTTACCTCCACGGCCGCATGCCCGCTGTAGGCAACGTCGGCCAGGGCCTTTTGGTAGCTGGCCACCGCCTCGGCAAAACTGCGCAGTTTGAGCAGGCAGTTGCCCAGACGATAATAGACCAGACCGGTATCACCGGGGCCAAAGCTTTCGGCGTCATCCTTCAGGCAGGCGTAAAAGCCGGCCAGCGCCTAGGTATAGTCGCCTCGCTGATAGGCACTCAGTGCGGCATCAAAATTGCTACTCTTCAAGCGAATCCTCCTCCTCAGTGGCCGGTCATCGCTGCCACCCAGTCGGTGTTGTCAAACGAATTTCCGGTGGCTCCCCTGCAGGTGTCCGACGGTTCAGGCCGTTGCCGTCAGCTGGCGTTCTCAATATCTACGCCGGTGATCTCGTCGCCTTTTTCCAGATTGTGAATGACCGTCAGACTCTCGTCGTCAATCGGGTCGCCAAAGACCGTGTAGTTGGCATCCAAGAAGGACTGCGGCCCCAGGCAGAAATAGAACTGCGAACCGGCAGTATCGGGGGCCGAGGTGCGCGCCATGGCCAAGGTGCCGTCCTTATGCTGGTTATTGGGGTTGGTCTGCCATTCGCCTTTAATCGTGTAGCCCGGACCACCGGTACCCGCAGGGCCGCCAGGGCCAGGGCGACCAGCCTTTACCTCATCGGGCGAAAGCTCACGGGTGTTGGGGCAACCGCCCTGAATGACAAAGCCCGGCTCGTGGCGATGAAACTTAATGCCAGTATAATAGCCTTTCTGGGCGAGCTCCACAAAATTACCAACATGAATGGGAGCGTCTTTACCAGCGAGTTTAACGCGGATGTCCCCCTTGCTGGTGTGCAGGACGGCGACCTCGTTGCCGTTGGGTTGGTACTCGGGTGTATAAACAGCCATCAAAAACTCCTTTGTGTGCTTCGCGGTGGCACGCGCACGGCGCTGCCGTTACGGAATGTAAAGTCATAGTTTAACAGACTCCGCCAAAGAGCGTGGCGTCGGTGTGCAAAGAGGGCAGCAGCACAAAGGGGACGCGTAGCACAAAGGGGACGTACTCTTTTGTGTCCCCTGACACAAAAGAGTACGTCCCCTTTGTGCTACGCGTCCCCATTGTGCTACGCGTCCCCTTTGTGCTGTGCTGAGGCGGTGGGCAAAAAAGGGCCATGGGGGCGAC
>JAISMZ010000091.1 GCA_031276475.1 Coriobacteriales bacterium | reverse complement strand
TTTTATCTTCATCAAGAATAATTCCGAGCGGCTCCAGGCCGGCAAAGACCATGGAGCGCATCCTGTCATCGTTTTCACCCACACCGCCGCAGAGGATGATGGCATCCACGCCGCCCAGCTCAAAGACGTATTGGCCGATGAAACGCTTTATCGAGTTGGCGGCCATCTCGTAGGCCAGTTTGGCGCGCTCGTTGCCGGCGTCGGCGGCGGCGCGGATATCGCGCAGGTCGTTGGAGATGCCGGAGATGCCGAGCAGGCCCGATTTGCGGTTTAGCACGGCGTCGGTCTCCTCGATGCCAAGCCCGAGCGAGCTTTGCAGATAGAGGACGATGGCGGGGTCTATCGAGCCGCAGCGAGTTCCCATCATCACTCCGTCAAGCGGCGTGAAGCCCATCGAGTTATCCACTGAGAGGCCCTTATCCACAGCTGTTAAGGAACAACCATTGCCCAGATGGCAGGAGACGATTTTCATCTCTTCAAGCGGTCGGTTGAGCAGCTCGGCAGCCCTTTGCACGACGTAGCGATGCGAGGTTCCGTGAAAGCCATAGCGGCGGATTTTGTGCTGCTCGTAAAACTCATAGGGCAGCGGATACATATAGGCCCGTGGCGGCAGGGTCTGGTGAAACGCAGTGTCAAA
This sequence comes from Coriobacteriales bacterium, assembly GCA_031276475.1. Classification (GTDB taxonomy): domain Bacteria; phylum Actinomycetota; class Coriobacteriia; order Coriobacteriales; family UBA8131; genus JAISMZ01. The sequence continues at coordinate 2,016 of JAISMZ010000091.1, read as the reverse complement.
GACGGCAACCTGAAGGGCCGCGGGGAGCAGAGCGGTGCAGGCTTCTATGCCCATCAGCGAAGGGGGATTATGCAGCGGTGCCAGCGAGACACACTTCCCGATCTTTGCGATCACATCATCATCGATGACCACCGAGGCGCTAAAGTACTCGCCGCCGTGAACAACCCGATGCCCGACGGCCGCGATATCCCCAAGGGCCTTAACAACTCCGGCCTGCGGGTCAAGCAGCGTCTCCAACACAGCCTGGACGGCGGCGTGGTGATCCGCAAGAGCGACGCTGACCGTCGCTTCAGTCTCGCCCAGCTCGTACGTGTGAAAAGAATCGTCCGCTCCAACCTTCTCGCAAAGCCCTTTGGCGATGACCTCCTGGGTCTGCTTATCCACCAATTGGTACTTCAGCGATGACGAGCCGGCGTTAATCACCAAGATGAACATAATGTACCTCGTTTCTAATTATTCTTAATTTACCTATAAATCCTTCAGCCCTGTGCCTGCACCGCGGTGATGGCAACAACGCCGACGATATCGTCCGCCGTCGCTCCTCGCGAAAGGTCGTTGACCGGCTTGGCAAGGCCTTGGGTTATCGGTCCAAAGGCCTCGGCCTTTGCCAGTCGCTGGGCAATCTTGTAGGAGATGTTACCAGAATCCAGGTCGGGGAAGACTAACACGTTGGCCCTGCCGGCAACCGCACTGCCCGGCGCCTTGCTGGCGGCAACGGAAGGGACGACCGCAGCGTCAAACTGAAATTCACCATCAAGGACAAGCGTCGGCGCCTTTGCCCTGGCCAGCTCAACCGCCTGCTTTACCCGATCCACCGCGGGGCTTTTGGCACTGCCCCAAGTGGAATGCGAGAGAAAAGCCACGGCCGGCTCGGCCTCAAGCAGAGCGCGGCAGGAGGCTGCCGAGCTGATTGCGATCTCGGCGAGCTCCTCGGCGCTGGGATGTTGCACCAGGCCACTGTCGGCAAAGATAAAGGCGCCTTTTTGGCCAAAGTCCTCGTCGGGAACGACGATCACAAAAAAGGCCGAGACCAGCGCGGCGTCCGGTGCGGTCTTTATCACCTGCAGAGCCGAGCGCAAGACGTCGCTTGTAGAGTGTGCGGCGCCCGCGACCATGCCGTCGGCCAGACCGAGCCGCACCATCAGCGCGCCGTGGTAAAGCACCGTGCCGGCAAGCTCCCAGGCCTGCTCGGGGCTGAGCCCCTTGGACTGCCGCAGCCGATAGAGCTCCTCGGCAAAGCGCTGGCGCTCTGCTGAGGTCTGGGGGTCGATGATCTCGATGCCGGCCAGATTGATGTCGCTGGCCCCGGCCACCTGCGCAAGTGCCGACGCCTCAGCCAAAACGATGGGACGCGCAATGTTGCGGTCGCGAATCGTCACAGCCGCCGCCAGCGTTCGCGGATCGGCCCCCTCCGGCAAGACGATGGTCTTTGGGCCGGCGGTGGCGCGGGCAGTAATCCTGTCCAGGAACCAACTCATGGTCTTCCCTTCGATCGTAAGCGCCCAGTATACTACGCGAACGCCCACCGTGGCGATCCGCGGCCAGATTCGGTAGCTTTCCAGGCAGCAAACGGCTGCCGCCCGACGCCTTACTCCACCCGCACCCCGTTGCCGGGCGTCCCTCAGAGAGGCTGTCGGTTTACGAATTAGAAATATAGCTGTAACATGCTAGAAATAATTATGGAGACCATCGGTGTCCTCCATAAACCCGTATCCCGACCCCCATTCGGGAGCGGCAACGCGACTAAGAAGGAGTGGAGACTATGAACCTGCAAAGACCGAACGCGAACGACGCAACGAGAACCGCGAACCGCTCGCGCAGCGTGGTGCCCGTAAGCGGGCTCTGTACGCGCTGCGTTGACGACTGCAAGGGCAACTGCGAGGTGTTCAAGTCGTCATTTCGTGGCCGCGAGGTAATCTATCCCGGTCCGTTTGGGCACGTAACAGCAGGTGCGGATAAGGACTATCCGATTGATTATTCGCATCTCAATATAAATGGCTACGCGCTGGGCCTGGA
>JAISMZ010000057.1 GCA_031276475.1 Coriobacteriales bacterium | reverse complement strand
TAGCACATTATGGTGATAAGTACGCTGCTCGGCGTCCGCTGGCAGCGGCTTTTTTGCGCAGGGGCGCAGGTGGCATGGCTGTGGAGGAAAGCCCCGTCCTTCTCCACAACACGATGGCTACGGCTAAAGCAGGCTTCACGCTCGTTGAGGTAATCGTCGTTCTGGTGATCCTGGCGATACTTGCCGCCATAGCGATCCCGGCGTTGACCGGCTACATCGACAAAGCCGATGACAAAAAATATATCTCGGATGCCCGCAACGCGGCGGTCGCAATACGCTCATTGATCTCCGAAGCCTATGCGGAAGGCCTGGAGAGCAAGGTGCCGGACGACCAGAAATACCGTTTAACATCCGGAGAGCACGCTTACGACAGCAGCGATCTCAAGTACTTCAATATCAACTGGATATCTACATATGCTGGAGGCGCTTCTTATGCATTCCACATTGAGGCCGGCGATTTGATAGGCGTGCCGTTCCCTGCCGAAGAGAAAGATCCGGGGCGATGGGGATTTGCCTTGCTTGCCGCCCGCTCGTCTGCGGATACGGTATTCAACGCGCCGGCATTCTATTACTCATATGCTCCGGAGGGCTACAACTATCCCGCGGGCTCCCATCCGAATGCTCCTGTTATCTGTGTCACATACAAAATTGGAATGGATTCGGATGCAATAATAGCGACGTTAAGTGATTTCGAGACTGCGCTAAAAACAAAAGCGCAGTACAATCCGGACGCGGGCTACAATGTATACCATGTAACGACAACCTGAGCACGGCGCGTCTATCCGGCTCACGGGACAGGCGAAACGATCTAACGGACACAGAACGGACACAGGGACGGTTCATCCGTCCGCGCAGACCCCTTCGCTCAGCCGCCCGCATCCCCGCTCCTTCTGCTACAATTAACCATGCAGATTCAAAGGTAAACTTTGAATTTGCATGGAAAGGAGCGCTGTCATGTACCTTCAACGTCTGCTTCAGGAGCCGGTCAGACAATCTCTGGCCGGGTTTCCCGTTACCGCGATTATCGGCCCGCGTCAAGCGGGAAAGTCCACGTTGGCAAAGCATATCCTTAAGAGCGTACCAAACGGTGTCTACCTCGACCTTGAGCGCCCGTCCGATCTGGCCCGGCTTGAGAACGCAGAGCTTTATCTGACGTCCCAGAGGGGCAAGCTCGTCTGCATCGACGAGATCCAACGCATGCCGCAGCTTTTCGGCCTGCTCAGAAGCCTGACGGATGAGTGGGGGACAAACGGGAGCTTCCTGATACTGGGCTCAGCTTCGCGCGATCTGCTCAAACAGTCCTCCGAGAGCCTGGCTGGACGCATTGCCTATCAGAGGCTTTCGCCGTTTTCCTGGCAGGAGCTGGCCGGCAAGACAGAACTGGCGACCTATCTGGCTCGCGGCGGCTTTCCGCCGAGTCTGCTGGCCAGCGATGATGGGCTGTCGTTACTCTGGAGGGAGAACTTCATCACTACCTTTCTTGAGCGTGACCTGCGCGAGTACTCCGGCGCCTCCCCCCAAAGCATCCGCCGGCTTTGGACCATGCTTGCCCACGTTAACGGCGAGACGGCAAACTACTCGCGCCTGGGCTCGGCCATGGGCCAAAGTGACGCCACGGTTCGCAGCTACATCGACCTGCTGGCAAGCACCTTCATGGTAGAAGTTGTGCCGCCTTACCACTCCAATCTGGGCAAGCGGCTGGTAAAGGCGCCCAAGGTCTATATCGCCGACTCAGGTATAACGGCAGCGCTTCTGGGGCTTAAAAGCTACGAGGAGATCCTCGCCCATCCCGGCTATGGGGCGCTTTGGGAGCAGGCCGTGCTGGCAACCGTGCGCGCCGCCGCCCCTGAAGCCGAGGTCTTTTACTATCGCACAGGCGGCGGGGCCGAGATCGACTTTGTTGTAGCAACGCGCGGGGCGATCCTGGCCGTGGAGTGCAAAGGCTCGCTTAACCCCAGACCCACCAAGGGAACCCACCATGCCATCGCAGACATCAGGCCAGATCAGACGCTGATCGTAGCACCTGTGGAGGAGGGCTGGCCGGTAGCTGAAGGCATATCCGTCGTCTCGCTTGCCGCCCTTGCTGTTTTGCTGCGTACGCTGTAGAGCCTGGGCGAGAATGAGCCGGCTGTCATGCTTTAAGACGACGGTATCCAAATCGAGGACCTGTATGGGCAAAAAGCCGCCTTCTCAGATATAGCGGGCATATCCCTCATGGGAATATGCTAAAATGGTACCCGTAAAGTATGGATCTGAAACCTGGCGGGAAGGACGAACGATGTTCAAAATTGCAGCGGGGGGGGGGGCGTCACAGGCAGTAGCTCTCCAATCACTCCAAGAGGTATAGCACATTATGGTGATAAGTACGCTGCTCGGCGTCCGCTGGCAGCGGCTTTTTTGCGCAGGGGCGCAGGCAGCATGGCTGTGGAGGAAAGCCCCGTCCTTCTCCACAACACTAAGGCTACGGCTAAAGCAGGCTTTACGCTCGTTGAGGTGATCGTCGTTCTGGTGATCCTGGCGATACTTGCCGCCATAGCGATCCCGGCGCTAACCGGATACATCGAAAAGGCCAGGCAGGAGGGCTACAAGGCGGAGGCGCGGCAGTTCATGACGGGCATGCAGACCCTGGTCAGCGAGTACTGGTTCACGGGTACAAGGACACCCCGTTCAAGCTCGTCTATATCTTTTGACATGTACTCCGGCGGTAAACTGATTCTGGCCGCTTGGGACTGGGGAGGGCTTAGCGGCAATCCCCCAAGCCCCTATTGGAATATAGTAAACGGCTCTTGGGCAGAGCTTGGGCAGTATGTCGAGATCCCGGACTCGCCCAAAGGTGTACCTGTCAAGGGTGCCTGGTATAGATATTTTAGGATTTATGTGGATGAGAATGGCAAGGTATTTGCCTGGACCTATCCCATTGCCTCCACCCTGAAGTTTGTCAAAACCGACGGAAACGTCGACATCTATGAGGGGTATGCCGTCACCTATGATTATGATACCTATGGCCAGGCGTACAAGCCGGGTGCGGGCATGGTGGTGCGACCCATAAGCAATGTGCAGGTCGAAAATTAGCCGACGGCCGCCAACGGTGCGCGCCGCCACAGAGTGGCGGAGTGGAGCCAAAGAACGGACACAGGGACGGTTCATCTGTCCGCCCGCGTCACCACCGCATCAGCTATAATCAGCCACAAGAATTCTTGAGCAAAGATTAAGCGGTGTTTCTGGATGCCAGCAGCACAGGTGAAAGGATGGCAGCGGTATGGCGCGTGAGGAACTGATCGCTGTTTTTACCCCCACGGGCTTTTACCTCGACACGGCTCAAAGCGAGTCAAGCAAGACATACTACAACCAAGAGCTGTTTCAACACTTTCGTGAGGCGCCCTTCGCAGCGCTTTATGACCTCGGATTCTTAACGCCCGACCCGCTGTTCTCACCGGGTCTGGCCTTTCTGGCAGACATCAGCACGGAGTTTGTTCGCTCCATCGCGCGCGACAGCGACATCGAGCTTACCCGGCGTGCCAAGCCGGCAAGCCCGGAGATGCTGCTGGAGCTATTGCATCGCACGCCCTACGTTACCGGCATGGAACATATCAGTTTTGATTGGCTGCGCGGCGTTTGGGAGAATTTGCAATCGGAGTTCAACTCGCAACTGGAGCGCTCGGGTAAAACCGTGGAGGAGTACCTGCGCTCCCGCAACGAGTCCATCGAGCTGGTCGGTCGGGTGTTCTTTCATCTGGTGGAGCACAAGACCGAGAACTTTCCCTTTGCCTTTTTGGCCACCTACAGCACCGGCAGCTCGCGCAAGGTCAACCATCTGCCGCTGCGCCGGGCAATCAAAGAGTTCGAGGGCGATTACGACCGCCTGTTAACACTGCTCTCTACGGTCAATCGCGCGTCGGAGAAAAGCGAGATGATAGCTGGCTTTGCGCAGTCGGGCGAGCTCTTCTCACCGCTGGGGTTAAGCGCTGAGGAAGCCTATACCTTTCTGCGCGAAGTGACCATCTATGAGGAATGCGGCATCGTCTGCCGAATACCGGACTGGTGGCGCACACAGGCCAGCCCCAAGGTGCGTCTGAAAGTGGGCGAGCGTACGCCGGCGACCCTGGGTCTGGAGGCTCTGCTGGACTTTGATGCCAGAGCCTATCTCGGCGATACCCAGTTGAGCCGCGAGGAGATCGAGGCACTGCTGAGCGAAAGCGAGGGGCTGGCGTTGGTCAAAGGCCGATGGATGGCCGTTGACCATCACAAGCTGCGCACCATCTTACAGACCCTGGATAAAGTGGAGAAGATGGGCGGCGTAACCCTGGCCGATGCCCTGCACGCCCAGATGGGCCTGGGTTCGAGTGATTCGGCCGTGGAAGGCGAATTGGAGGTAGATAACGGCACTTGGCTGGCTAGCCTTCGCTCGCGGCTTACCGGACAACGCAAACTTACGGCCATCAAGCCCGGACGAGGCTTTAAGGCCACATTACGCGGGTATCAGCAGCACGGCTTGGACTGGCTGTTTGCCTTGCGCGAGATTGGCTTTGGAGCGCTTCTGGCCGACGACATGGGTCTGGGCAAGACCGTTCAGATGTTGGCCTATCTGGAGCGCCGACGCAGCGAGACCAAGGGAGCGGCACGGGCTCTGCTGGTGGTGCCGGCGTCGCTTTTGCACAACTGGCAACGCGAGGCAGAGCGCTTTGCCCCCAAGCTGCGCGTGCGCGTGATCCATACGGGGAACAAGGCGTTTTCTCCCAAGGAGGCCGACGTCTTCATCACCACCTATGGTATGGCGACACGGCTGGAGACATTAGCCGAGATTGATTGGGATACGTTGGTGATTGACGAGGCGCAGGCGATCAAGAACCCATCAACGCGCCAGACTCGCGCGGTCAAGGCCCTGCGAGCCGCCCATCGCGTCGCTTTAACCGGGACACCGATAGAAAACCGGCTGGCGGATCTCTGGTCGCTTTCGGACTTCCTCAACCCGGGGCTGCTTGGCACCGCCCGGCAATTCACCGGATTCGAGAAGAACCTGCGCGAGGATCACGCCGGTTACGCGCGGCTGCGCGGCATCGTCAATCCATTCATCCTCCGACGATTGAAGACCGACACCAGCATTATCAGCGATCTGCCAGAAAAACTGGAATCCAGGCAATACACCAGTCTGAGCAAGAAACAGGTGGTGCTATACCAGAAACTGCTGGCGGATCTTTCCACGGCGTTAGAGATTGCCGAGGGCATCTCCCGGCGCGGCCTGGTGTTGGCCAGTCTGACCAAGTTCAAGCAGATCTGCAATCACCCCGACCACTACACCGGGCAGGCCGAGTACAAGCCTGCCGAGAGCGGTAAGTTCTTGCAGCTGGCCGAGATCTGCGGGACCATCCACGAAAAACGCGAGAAGCTGGTGCTCTTCACCCAGTTTAAGGAGCTCTGCGAGCCCCTGTCGCGCTATCTGCATGGGATCTTTGCTGTCGAGGGCCTGATGCTGCATGGCGGTACGCCGGTGAGATCGCGCGGAAAGCTGGTGGAACGCTTCAATCAAGACGAGCAGGTACCGTTCATGGTCCTCTCGCTTAAGGCCGGAGGCACCGGGCTGAACCTCACGGCAGCCAACCATGTGGTTCACTTTGACCGCTGGTGGAACCCAGCGGTAGAAAATCAGGCCACCGACCGCGTTTTTCGCATCGGCCAGAAGCGCGATGTTGTGGTACACAAGTTTGTCACCACCGGGACGGTGGAGGAGAAGATTGACGAGATGCTCAGCGGCAAACAGGCACTGGCCGACGCGGTGATTGCTGCTTCGGGCGAGACCTGGATCACCGAGATGGATAACCGCCAGCTACTCGATCTTTTCCGCTTGGAAGGAGCGGCGT
>JAISMZ010000110.1 GCA_031276475.1 Coriobacteriales bacterium | reverse complement strand
TCCGTGCCGGCCTCTCTCAGTCTAACCTGATGGGGATGCTGGCCTGCAAACAGGCTTATCTGGAGGGTGCGCCGTGGCTGGATGCCCTGCTGGCATATCTCCAGGGCAATTTTAACACCCTCTCTGCCGGCATGGAGCGCATTAACCGGCGCGCGGGTACTCCTGTCATCGGCTTTCGTCAACCTGAGGGCACCTATCTGTGCTGGCTCGACTGTTCTGGCCTGATGCGTGCCCGCGGTCTTGACGACGATGCCGCACTTGACCGTTGGATGCTCAACGAGGCCGGCATCTGGCTGAGTACCGGTCCGAATTTTGGCCGGGGTGGTTCCGGCTTCATGCGCCTGAACGCCGCCAGCCCCCGTACGGTTCTCGTCGAGGCTTTGCGCCGCCTGGAGCAAGCGCTCTTTTAGGGAAGGCGCCGGATTAGTGGGTACCTCCCTGCGGCAAGCGGCACGATAACCGCCGTCAGTCGCCACGGTCAGCCCCAATCATTATTAGCAAGCAGGTAATATTGCCAGACCCTCATTTTAACCCTATAATTCTTATAAGTTTGCATTGCTTTAAGGGAGAATAGACGGTAGGGAGAGTGGTTTTATGACACGGTTTGGCATGGTTATCGATCTGGAACGTTGCACGGGATGTTATTCCTGCGTTATCGCCTGCAAGCAGTATTTTGGCACGGCGCCTGAGGTGGACTACAACCAAGGTCGCTTTGTGGAGTGGGGTGAGTATCCAAATGCGCATCGCCGGTATGTCTCCACAATGTGCAATCATTGCGAGAATCCCCCCTGTCTTACCAGTTGCACCCACGGCGCCACCTACAAAGCCCCCGAGGGGCCGGTGCTGACCTATCCCGAGAAATGCGTAGGCTGCGGCGACTGCGTCAGGGCCTGCCCCTACGGGCAGCGCTTTATGACTTCTCCCAACACCGAACCGGCCTTTCCCGGTCATCCCATTCCCGCCGAGGCGGCCGCCGCGCAGCGCGTGGGCAAGGCCGAGAAGTGTACGCTTTGTCAGGATCGCCTGGCGCTTGGCCTGGAGCCGGCTTGCACAGCGATGTGTCCCGGGCAGTGTCGGATCTTCGGCGACCTGGACGACCCCGAAAGCGAGATCAACTACTACATCAGGCTCTACGGTGCCCTCCATATCTCCGGCACCTCCCTCTACTATGTTTTGCCCGAAGGGATGCAGCCAGACGTTTTGCCCCCGGGATATGACCCCCAAAGCGGCGCTCTCAGGCCGACCACCTTTAACGACGCCGTGGGCAAGCGCCACTATCCCGGCGACGAGGGCTACCGCGAGCTTACCGACGGCCTGCTGGCGGCCCGCGATTTCATCCGCGAAAACGACGACAGCGAGCCCAACATCGGCGGCGAATACCGCTATTCCTATTGCTCGCAGTGCAACCATATGCCCAAATGCGGCGTTAAGGCCGTGGTTAAGGATGGCAAGGTATTGCGCCTCGAGCGACGGGAGAAGTATGGCAACGAGCTGCCCTGTGCCCTTGGTAATGCCGCCACGCAGGATCTTTACGCCCCCGACCGCCTGCTGTATCCCCTGCGCCGGACCAATCCCAAAGGTCAGCGTGGGCAGTGGCAAAAAATCAGTTGGGACGAGGCTCTAGCCGAGATTGCCGAGCGCGTCAATGACGTTAAGCAGCGCTACGGTCCCGAGAAGGTGCTGTTCATGACCGGCGACGTTAAGGAGCCAAAAAGCGCCCTGCAGCGCCTGTCCTACAGCTTTGGCTCGCCGCACTTTGCAACCGAAAGCTCAACCTGCTTTAATGCGGCCGAGCTGGCCGTGCGTCTGGTTTTAGGTACGGAGACCCGCGCCATCACCTCGCTGGTTCCCGGGCCGCCGCCCGATATCAACGACACCAAGGTGGCAATCTTTTGGGCGCACAATCCCGGCACGGCTGCCGCCTTCTCCTATGACCGGCTGAAAAAGACCCGCGAGTACTCGGATATCAAGTACATCGTGGTAGACCCGCGTGTTACCTCCACAACCGAGAACTTTGCCGACGTCCATCTTCAGCTGCGACCCGGCACCGACGGAGCCATCGCCTTGTTCCTGGCCGATCAGCTGATCTCGCGGGATGCCTACGACAAGCAGTTCGTTGAGCAGTGGACACACGGCTTTGAGCAGTACCGCGAGCTGGCTGCGCGCTACGACATCAAGACCACCGCGCAGATTACCGGCGTGCCGGAGGAGAAGCTTCAGCAGGCCGCCGACATACTGGTGGAGAATGGCGCGCCAATCACCATTAAATCGTCTTCCACCTTCCCGCACCACTTTAATGGTACGGATAATTTTCGTGCGATGTTTTTGCTGGTACCGCTAACCGGCAGCCTTGACGTAGAGGGTGGGCATCTGATTGTTAACGAGCCCTTGGAGATAGATATGTGGGGCGGGTCATTCCCGTTTGCGCGCGTCCACGAGCTGCTGCCCTCGCTCGACAGCTTACGCATCGACCGCCAGCATTTTCCGGTTTGGGCCGATGCCGACCGCGACGGCTGTTTTCAGATCAACTATCTGCCCGAGTACGTGCGCTCCGGCGAACTCAGGGCGGCGGTACTGCTCGGCGTTAACACCATGATGTGGCCACAGACCCACGAGTATCAGCAGGCGTTTAAGGAGATGGAATTTGTGGTGGCTGCGGATTTCCGCATCCGTCCCGCGACGCACGATTTTGTGGACATGCTGTTGCCGGCAGCGATGCCTTTGGAGCGCGGTGCTCCACTGGCAGTGGTAGGCAGGCGAATCTTTTTGCGCGAGGCCGTGGTCGAGCCGCAGGGAGAGGCTCGCAGCGACTATCGTATCTGCGCCGACATCGGCACCGCACTGGGCCTGGGAGAGCTTTTTTGGGGCGGTGGAGAAGATGCCGAGGAGAACATGATCCGCGAGGTATTGCGCACCGCCGGCGGCCCGAAGCAACCAACGCTGGAGGCCCTGCGCGAAGCCTCGCCCGACGGCATTGCCATTCCGCTTAAAAAAGGCGTCAAGTATCGCAAGTGGGAGACCGGCCTGCTGCGCAAGGATGGGCAGCCGGGCTTTTCTACCCCCAGCGGTAAGGTTGAGTTTACCTCGGAGTATCTGCGCGAGCGGGGCTTTGAGCCACTGCCTCTGTACCGCGAACCCTACGAGAGTCCCTTATCCACGCCGGAGCTTGCCGAGGAATACCCGCTTATTCTGAACAGCGGTTCCCGCGTGCCCTATTTCTGCCATTCGCTGGATCGCACTCTGCCCTGGTTGGTGCGTTACATGCCTGAACCAACTGTTAATCTCGGTCGCGCCGACGCCGAGGCGCGCGGTCTTGAGGATGGCGACCTGGTGCGCATCACCTCGCCCACCAACAAGGAGGGCATCGTAGCCAAGCTGGTCATCACCAATACGTTGTTCCCGGGCATGATGGACATGCACCACGGCTGGCCGCAGGCAGATGTGAACGAGCTGATCGCGCGCGTCTTTGATCCGATCAGTGGTTTTCCGGCGTATAAGGAAGGACTCTGTCAGATTACCAGGGCCTAGGGAGGCGCCGTCGGGCAGCCCGTAGGCAGGGCTGCCCGACGGCGAACAGCCACGCGCAGAGAGAGCAGAATCACGCCGCTGAGCTTCGCGCAGGGGGCATAATGGAGACATAATGGAGACGGCTCTTTTGCGTCTCGCGAGGACTCCAAAGAGTCGATTCTGTTGTGCCCAGACGCAAAAGAGCCATCCCCATTATGTCCAAGAACCGTCCCCATTATGCCCCCCATGATGTCCTTCGCCCCGTGTCCCCATTTCTGCCGCCGTCTGAGCAGCAACGTCGCAAAATTACGCCGCCGGGCTCCGTGCAAAAGGGTGGTTGACAGGAGGGTACTAAGGCACTATAATGTTACCGATAAGACTTATAAGTTAAGTATAATTACTATCGCTTATCGGAAACGTGGTGTGCAGCTATGAAAAACAGATTGGCCAGTGGCATTGTCCTTGTCCTTTTGGGTGCGTTAATCGCATTGGGACCGATTACGATCTTTCCTGTTTGCGGGATAAGGGACTCTCATTCAGCCCCAATGGGCGCAGATGAACAGCCTGCGATGGGCGGCGCGCAGTCTGCGATGAGCGCAGACGAAAAGCCCGCTATGGGCGGTGCGCACGCAGACGAAAAGCCTGCGACGGACGCCGGTGCGCACGCAGACGAAAAGCCCGCGATGGGCGCAAGCGGCAGCGATTCCTCTACAGAAAGCGCGGCGCCGGTTATGAAGTGCTTTTGGACTGCACGGGCTGAACTGGGAATAGGTGCGTTGATCGTAATCCTGGGCGCCCTGCTCATCGTTTTTAAGTCCCGTCAGCTCAGAATTGGATTAAGCCTGGCGGCCGCGCTAAACGGCATACTGGCTTTGCTCGTGCCAACGCTGCTGATCGGAGTTTGCGACCACGCGAGCATGCAATGCCGCATCGGAACGCTTCCGGCGTTGGTCATACTGAGCAGTTTTGTGATTGCTGTTGCCGCGCTGAATGCCATCTATCTCTTCAGGTCTTACAGCAAGGAGCCGCTAAGCGAATGAAAACAAAGCCCCTGTCCGTTTTTATAGTGTCGATACAAAACCTGACGCGCAGGCCGTTTCGCGCGGCCTGCCTGATCAGCATCGTGGCACTATTGGCTTTTATCCTGTTTGGCGGCTCAATTCTCAGCTCCAGTCTCGAAAACGGACTGAGCAGCATGAAAAGCAGGCTTGGAGCCGATATCATGGTCGTACCCGAGGGCTATGAATCTGGTGCTGAGAATATTTTGATAAAAGGCGAGCCGCAGTATTTTTATTTTGACCAGAAGATTGCTCGGGAAGTCGGCCAGATTGAAGGTGTCTCGCAGATAACGACGCAGTTTTTCCTAACGTCCCTTTCGGAGGCCTGCTGCTCTTCGCTGATCCAGTTGGTCGCTTTTGACCCCAAAACAGATTTTGTGATACAGCCGTGGATCGCCCAGGCATATGGAAGCGATATTCAGGACGGCGATTTGATCGCCGGCAGTGATATTAGTCTGCTTCCTGATAATACGGTTAAGTTGTTTAACGACCATTACCCCGTGGCCGCGCAGCTCGAAAAAACCGCGACGGGGCTCGATGCTTCTATTTTTATGACGAGAGAAACAATGAACCAGTTCATTGCGGCCAGCCGTGCGGTGGGGGCAAGCTTTCTTTCTCAGCAAGAAGAGGAGAGCGGAAGCATTTCCTCCGTATTGATAGAGGTTCTTCCCGGTTATGATGCCAGCTCGGTTGC
>JAISMZ010000293.1 GCA_031276475.1 Coriobacteriales bacterium | reverse complement strand
GCAGTTTAAATCCTTTCAGCCCCAAGGCGATTGCGCGAGCGATCTCAGCTTCCTTCTCCACAAAATCATGGTGCATCGTTGCAAAGCCAACGAACTCGGGGTGGGCAGCGGCCTGTTCGGCAATAAAATCATTAATGCTGATAACATTTTTTGGACGCAGCGCCACAGAGTGGACAACGTGCTTGCTGATCTGCGCCGGTTTTGAGCGGCGCAAAAGCTCGCTTACCGATCCGGGGCTCTTCATTTTAACCCCGTAGAACGTACCGACGTTCTCGGCCGCCTTGCTGGCGATCGGGTCGGGGTAGATATGGCAGTGGATGTCAGTGATATTCATGACGGGGTGCCTTTCTTTGGACGGAGCCGCCCGCAGCGTTCGCGCCGCTCGCGCCGCCTGCGCCAAAGCAACGGCAACCGGCGGGCGTGTGGAGGCAAACGGGCATTCCTCGTCCGGGACAGTCTTGGTCAATGGGTCATGATATGATACCATACAGCCTTACGCACAGGCGACCAGCCGGCCAACCACCGGAAACGCCTGCAGCAGCCCAACGTGCGGGCGTGGCGGAATTGGCAGACGCGCATGGTTCAGGTCCATGTGAGCTTATGCTCATGAAGGTTCAAGTCCTTTCGCCCGCACCAATCTACCTGCGATTTTATATCCCGATGTGGGAAATTGTGGAATTTACCCTAGGGCGTAGGCTTGATTGAGTACCGTAACTGCGTCGTTGAGGTCGTTTTGCACGAGGCCAGAGTGCCTGTCCCTGTGGCCTCGTTTTACAGCGCCTCTGCGCGCACGGCAGCGGTCTTGCCGAGGAATCCGATACCTACGGCGTATAGGGGAACGCCCGCAGGGGCTTCGGCGGTGTAGTTGCGGTCGTGGATCTGTTTGAGGTCCTCGGTGGCAGCGGCGGCAAGCAATGCTGGGCGCTTTTCGGCGGGGGTCTTGGCGTCGCCATCGGCCTCTTTGAACTCGAAGATGACGGTCTTGTCCGGCAGGAAGGCACAGATGTCATAGCGACCTAGCCCGGCCTCACGGTTGGAAGAAAAACGGGTGCCTATGGCGGCCAGGATGCCGGCCACAAATATATGGTGAAGGTCTTCTATCTTTTCGTGGGGGAGATCAAGGTAGGACAGTCGCGAGTCGATGATCTCGCCAAAGACGGCGTTGAAGCGCTCTAAGGTGTCGGGGGCTAAAAGTGCCAAGGCGTCTTCGATGCGCACCGAGGTGAGATTGAGCAGACTGGTTAAGATGAAGTTCTGCCAGACGTATTTAAGCTCGGTGTTGGGAAGGTAGATGTCGTATTCGTTTTGTTCGTCGGTGCGGTCATAGGTGAGGTATCCCGTCTGCACCAACAAAGAATAGAAGGCATCATCGGAGGGAAATGCGGCCATGTCCTCAGGAACAAGACGGTCTTTCAGCTCGCCTCGGCGTTTTGCTTTACCGTCGCCTATCAGACTGGTCACGGTCTCTATGCGCTCGTCATTAAGGCCGCCTTTGATGATGTTCATCGTGCCGCTTTTTCCCCAGTAGTTGTTCGGGGTGCATCACCAGCTTGTCGTATTCGTCTATCAGGAGGTAGGGCTCAATGCCGTAGGCCGTATGTATCGACTTGGTAAGGTGCTTGAGCGCCGTGGTCAGTGCCTCATCGTTGCCCGCGATGATGGCCCTCAGTGCCGAGGAGTACTGGTCTTTGCCAAGGTAGCGCTCAGCCTGTTCCTCTACGGCGAACCTGAAGTTGGTGCGATAACCCTCCTGGCCCAGATCCCGAAAGCTCAGCCAGATGACAGGGCGGCTATTAGCTTTGGAGAAGTGCGGGCTTTCCCCGATTGCCAGCCCGCTGAACAGCCCCTGGGCTGCCGCGCCTCCCTTAACATCCAAAAACGTGCGCAAAGTGTCCAGGTTAAGCGTCTTTCCCATCCGACGGGGGCGGCAAAACAGCAGCACGCGGGAGGCATCGTCTAGGACATGCTCGACGAAGGAGGTCTTATCCACATAAAGAATGTCCTCTTTGATAAAGCTGCTGAAGCTCGAAGAGCCCAGGTCTATGCGGTTGCGGTTTCCTACGTGCATGGCGGGGGGAGCAGGTGCGGTGATGGGCGCTCAGCGCTACAACGGCAGGCCACGGGTCTCGCTGGGGTTTAACTTAAGCCTCAACAAGCTGCCGGTTGCTGTTGTCGTAATTATCGCACTCATTGTGGTTGCTTTAATCATTTACCTGTTGATGAGCCCGCCCGCCCCCTCTGTTCCTACCGCCCCGGCTGCCGCCGCTGGTGCCAACGCCAGCTCGGCCGCAGCCAGCACGCCAGCTGCCACAGGCACTGGCGACAGCCCTGCCGCCGAGGCACCCATAAACATCAATACTGCGGATGCCGAGGCGCTGCAAGGCCTGCCCAACATCGGCGAGGTGCGGGCCCAGGCGATAATCGAGCATCGTGAGAGGTACGGGCCGTTTGCCAGCATCGAGGACATCCAAGACGTTAAAGGCATAGGGCCCGAGATATTTGCGCAGCTGCGGCGGCTAAACGTCCGCGACAAGGCACCGCCCGGCCTGGACGCGCTGAGCACAACCGTTGCCAGCGGGAACGGCTATAGCTATACGGTAGCGGGCGAGGAACTCAAGATCAGCAACGGCGAGGAAGGCGCCGAAAAGCCCGTCACCCTCAGCCTCTATGACTACACCAATGTTGGCGGTGAGGCCCTCGGGCTGC
>JAISMZ010000281.1 GCA_031276475.1 Coriobacteriales bacterium | reverse complement strand
TTGTTGCTGTTGAGGAGCCTGCGCTCGACAAGGAGACGAACGAGCCGCTGTTTGACGAAGAGACCAACGAGCCGGTGATGAAAAGCATTCCGCTGGTCTGGGACAGTTTGAGCAAATCGGCCAAACGCTATGATGCCCAGGATATCGCACCAGCGCTCAGTGGCAGTTATATGGTAGACGGGAGCAGGGCAACAACGCAATTCGACCTGCTCAAAGAACAGCTTGCCGAGTATACCGTCGATTGGGCAAGCGGTGTTACTGGCATCGAAGCAAATGTAATCACAGATTTGACTGATGATTATGCCAATCACGGTCCATCTATTATAAACTTTGGACTGGGAGGGCCGGATAAGTATACCAATGCGGATGTTTTGGGGCATGCCCTGGCCGTAGTAACCGCGCTCACGGGTAATTATGGGCGAGAAGGTTCTGGCACAGGCTACTATGGCGCAGGAGCTGCCACTTACGGCGCATCAACCGGATGGTGGGCGTTGCCGGAAGAGTTTGCGCCTGGCGACAGGGGTACTGCCATGTACGACTTTCCCTATGAAGAAAACAACGTCCACGCCGCCTTAACTTTTGGTGATGCCTTCACTTTGGAAAGTGGTAACGCTAACAAAATGTTGGAATGGGTCAAGGGACTTGACTTCTTTGCCATCTTTGACATCTATTATTCTTCCGCTGTGGATTATGCCGATATAGTTTTACCGGCTTGCACCAAGTTTGAAAGCGTTGAGGAATGGAACACAGTGCGAGATGGCAACAACTACGTTTCATTATCGCAAAAGGCCATCGATCCACTCTTTGAGAGTAAATCTGATCTTGAGGTCGAACGCCTGCTTGCCGCCCAGTGGGGTTTGGAGAAACACCTTCCTGAAAGCTACGAAGAGCTTGCAAAATATATGCTAAAGGATACTGGACCCGATTTGAAGGGCATAACCTATGAGTCGTTAAAGGCGTCCCAGGGCGTGGCGCGTCTGGTTGGCTCAGAAGAACCAATCCTCGGCCCTGTTGACCAAGTCTACGGAACCCCTTCCACCAAGATTGAGCTCTACTACGAGGACCAGATTGAGACCAACCAGGCCTTTCCACACTATGAACTACCCGATGAAGCTTTTGACGAGAATCCAAAGAAGGCTGAATATCCTCTGGTTTTCATGCAGGGCAAAACGCGTTTTCGGATTCATGCCTTTTACAGTGCGGCTTCATGGTTCAGTGAATATTACATACCCTGCGTCAACATCTCGCCCGCAGACGCCGCTGCCCGCGGTATCTCGACCGGCGAAGATGTTCGAATTACCAATGATAGAGGTACATTCATTGCTCAAGCATTGGTTAACAACGCCATTCAGGAGGGCACGCTCTTTATGGCTGAAACCACTTATACTCGTTATTACAAAGAAGGCTTTCTACAAAATGTTACCAACTCCGCTCGCAATGAACGCTGCTATCCGATGATTTATGGGCCGCAGATTCCCTTCAACGACACCCTCGTAGAAGTCCGAAAAGCCTCGGCCAGCGAAGGAGGTGCGTCATGACCCGCCTCAGTATCGTCATCAACCAGGACCGCTGCATCGGCTGCCAGACCTGCGCCAATGCCTGCAAGATGGAGAACAACGTGCCGATGGGGATGCTTTGGAACCGCGTCATCACCGTGGGCACAGATGTCATCGACGGCGCGGTGGGCACTTATCCCAACCTGACGCGCGAGTATCTGCCGATGGCCTGCCAGCACTGCGACAACCCGCCCTGCCAGGCGGTCTGTCCGGTGGGCGCGACCTACACCGACGATGTGGGGCGCGTGCTGATTGACTACGACATCTGCATCGGCTGTCGCATCTGCATGGCCGCCTGCCCCTACAACGCCCGCGTCTTTAACTGGGAGGAGCCGGTGCGCGACCCGGACTTCAACTACGGCCACAAAGATGTGCCGGTGCGCCCGCGCGGCGTTACCGAGAAGTGCACGCTTTGCAAGGAGCGCACCGACGAGGACAAAGAGCCGATGTGCGTCACCTGCTGTCCTACCAAGGCGCGCACCTTTGGCGACCTGGACGATCCCGCAAGCGCCGTATCGGCACTTATCCGCGAGAAAAACGCCTACCAGCTGCTGCCCGAGCGGGGCACCACCCCCAAGACCCACTACTTCAAATAAGGGAAGTGAATTATTATGTTATTGGATAAGACAGTTTCTGCAGCACAGTCGCCCGTAGCGCAGCCCGCAGTATCACAGCAGTCGCCAGCAGCACAGCCTGCGGCATCACCGCAGCCGGCGACTGCGGATGCAGGCAAGCTGGCTTCTGCCCCCGCCAGGACCGGCCTGAAGATTACCCCGACGGTCGTCATCTTGGCCGTCATCGCCCTGGCCGGCATCGCCGCCTGGATTTACCAGCTTGCCAACGGCCTGGCGGTCACCGGCATGAATAACGGCACCTCCTGGGGCCTCTACATCACAGCCTTCATGTTCTTTGTCGGGCTTTCTGCCGGCGGGCTTATCGTGGCCAGCTCGGCGGCGGTCTTTGGCATCAAACAGTACAAGCAGGTCGCCAAGCCGGCGGTGCTGCTCTCGCTGGTCTGCATCATCGCCGCCGCGGCCTTCGTGCTTATCGACCTCGGCGGGGTGCAGCGGGTGTTCAATCTGATAATCCACGCCAACTTCACCTCGCCGCTGATGTGGGACGTCTTCGTGATCACCGTCTACCTGATTTTGAACATCGCCTATCTGGTGCTGATGGGCCGCGGCTCCAGCGAGCGCTCCCTGACCATCGTCTCGCGCTTCGCCCTGCCCACGGCAATCCTCGTCCACTCCGTAACCGCGTGGATCTTCGGACTCCAGATAGCCAAGGTCGGCTGGCATTCGGCCATCCTCGCGCCGCTGTTCGTCACCTCGGCGCTCGACTCCGGTCTGGCGCTGCTGCTCATCGTGCTGGTGGTGCTCAACGCGACCGGCATCTTCTCCACCGCTAAAAAACTGCTCAGCAACCTTGCCGGGTTGCTGGTGGTCTGCGTTGCCGTGGACGCCTTCATGGTGGCCTGCGAGATTTTGACGATGGCTTACCCGGCCGCACACGAGGAATCCGCCATCCTCGCGCTGCTGTTCACGGGCTCGTCGGCGCCGCTGTTCTGGGGCGAGGTCATCCTCGGTCTGGTCGTGCCCTTCTTTTTGCTGGTATCTAGGCGGACGCGCGAGAACACGGCGGTCGTCGTGGTGGCCTCGCTTCTGGTCGTGGCCGGCGTGTTTTTAAAGCGCGCCTGGCTGCTGCTCACCGCCTTTGTCCCCTTTAACGTGGCCGGGGCGCCGGGCGTCAGTTACGGACGCTCCGAGCTCGCCCAGACCGAGGTCTGGACGCTGCTGGGGACCTACGCGCCCACCTGGGTCGAGGTCGTGGTCAGCTGCGGGGTAGTCGCCCTGGCTGCGCTGATCTACGTCCTTTTAGCGCGGCGTCTGTTTGTGGAGGCGGACGGGCGCACCGCGCTCACACCCGTCGCCCCTGCCGCAGCCACAGCGCCCGAAGGCGCCTGACGCGCTGGATGCCAAAAGGTGACAAAAGGGACGACACAGATGACACAGCGGGACGGGACGATGACACAGAGGGCGCAGATGACACAGAGGGATGACACAGAGGGACGGGACGACACAGAGGGATGACACAGAGGGA
>JAISMZ010000231.1 GCA_031276475.1 Coriobacteriales bacterium | reverse complement strand
AAACGATGTCGCGCGCCAGCGAGCGCTTGGCGGTGTTGGGGTGCAGACTGCCGTTGGCCAGCGCCGCCAGCACCTGCTCGCATTCGCTGACGTCAAGCGTTGAGGCCAGAGTGTAGTAGCGCGGCATCAGGCTGTCGGGGATGCTCATCACGCGGCCGAACATCTCCTCGGCGCTGTCGGTGATGCCGATGTAGTTACCGTAGGATTTGG
This sequence comes from Coriobacteriales bacterium, assembly GCA_031276475.1. Classification (GTDB taxonomy): domain Bacteria; phylum Actinomycetota; class Coriobacteriia; order Coriobacteriales; family UBA8131; genus JAISMZ01. The sequence continues at coordinate 4,938 of JAISMZ010000231.1, read as the reverse complement.
ACATCTTCTGCACGCCGTCAGTGCCCTCGAGCAGCGGGCAACAGAGCGTGACCTGCGGCTCCATACCGAGTTTTTCCATCAGTTCGCGGCCGGCCAGCAAATTGAAGAGTTGGTCGCTGCCGCCCAGCTCGATATCAGCGCGCACCTGGACGCTGTCGTAGGCCTGCATCAACGGGTAGAGAAACTCATGCAGCGAGATGGGATGTTGGGCCTTGTAGCGCTCGGAGAAGTCATCGCGCTCGAGGATCCTCGCGACGGTGAAGTGCGCCGCCAGCTTGAGGATCCCCTCCAGGTTAAGGCGCTTTAGCCAGTCGCCGTTATAGACCAGCTCGGTGCGCTCTTTGTCAAGTATCTTAAACGCCTGTTCCACGTAGGTGGCGGCGTTGGTGGCAACCTGTTCGCGAGTCAGCGGCGGGCGCGTGCTGTTGCGCCCCGAAGGATCGCCGATCAGCGCCGTGCCGTCACCGATGATCAGCACCGCGGTGTGCCCGAGCGTTTGCAGCTGGCGCAGCTTGCGCAGTACCACGGCGTGCCCGAGATGCAGGTCGGGAGCCGTGGGATCAACGCCCAGCTTGCAGCGCAGGGGTTCGCCGGTCTTCTGAAAGCGCTCCAGTTTGGCGCGCAGCGCGGCCTCGGGCACGAGAGATGCCTCGCCACTGGCAACGATGCGTAGTTGTTCTTCTATCGATGACACCTGTCCTCCTTGATAACAAGCCTGCGGCCGGTGCGCAACGGCTCGGATGGCTGTGAGCCCCGGCAGCCGAGCAGCTGTGTGTGACCGGACGGCCACATGACCGCTCCAGCTGCGCCGCCCGAGTGGCCCGGGCGACAAAAACTCCAAGAGCATTATAATTGACCGCGGTCATTATTCAATCGCGAAAGGAAACAGATGCAGGTACTGGTCGCCGGCGGCGCCGGCTATATTGGATCGCATGCGGTCTATCAGCTGATCCGCGCCGGACACGGCGTCATCGTCTACGACAACCTCTCCACCGGCCAGCGCGAGGCGGTGCATCCTGAGGCGCGCTTCGTGCAGGCCGATATCCGCGACCAAACAGCTTTGGAGACGGTCTTTGCCCAGGAGGCTGCAGCGGGGCGCCCCGTGGAGGTCGCAATGCACTTTGCCGCCAAGTTGATCGTCCCCGAGAGCCTGACCCAGCCGCTGGCTTATTACCAGAACAATGTTGAGGGCCTGCGGACGATGCTGGCGGCGATGGTCGAGCGCGGAGTGCCCAACATCGTCTTCTCCTCCACTGCGGCCGTCTATGGCGAGCCGATAAGCCCCGTCTGCCTCGAAGACAGCCCGACGCTGCCGATAAACCCCTACGGCGAGACCAAGCTGGCCTGCGAGCGGATGATTCGCTGGGTCTGTGCGGCCCATGGCATGAACTACGCGATCTTTCGCTACTTTAACGTCGCCGGTGCCGACAGCAGCCTGCAGATCGGCCTGAACAAAGACCAGCTGACCCACCTGATTCCCCTGATCATGCAAAGCGCACTCGGCCTGCGCGAGCGTCTGGAGATCTACGGCAACGACTACGACACCCCCGACGGCACCTGCATCCGCGACTACATCCACGTCTCCGATTTGGCCCAGGCCCACGTACTTGGCGCCGAATACCTGACGCAAAACAAAGGCTCTCTGCTGGCCAATCTCGGCTCCGGCCACGGCTACTCGGTATCCGAGGTGGTCGCCGCCGCCGAGCGGATGTTTAGCTTTAAGTGGGGCTTTGCGCCGCGCCGCGCCGGTGACCCCGCCAAGCTGACGGCCGATATCAGCCGTGCGCGCGAACTGCTTGGCTGGCAGCCCCAGCTCAGTCTGGAGCAGATGCTGCGCAGCGACTACGACTATCGACGAAAAATCAGCGAGGGCTAAATCCCCGCAGCCGCACCAGCCGGCGCGGCTGGTGCTCCACCGCCGCCCGCAGCCGCGCCGCCGCCGCCAGCGGGACCGCCGCCGGAGCCGGAGCCGGAGCCGCCGCTCGCGCCGCCAGAGCTGCTTTCACCTTCCTTCTGCCCCTCCAAAGCCTCCTGCTCTTCCTTTTCGCGAGCGGCCTGCTCCTCGGCGGCTTTCTGAGCGGCCGCGGCAGCAGCGGCCGCCTGTTCTTCGGACGTCATGAAGGTCGCTTTGGGATCGTAGACCGGATCGGGCGCGGTCGGGTACTTCTCCGACGCCAATCCGTACTGCTCAATCACCGCTGACATAAAATCGCGCCACAGCGGAGAGCAGACCGCATACGAATACATCGTATCGCCGGGACGCTGTTCGCGGGCACCAATCCAGACCGCGGCCGAATACTGGGGGATGTAGCCGACAAACCAGGCGTCGCGGCCCTCGTCGGTGGTCCCGGTCTTGCCGGCCACGTTATAGCCGGATATCCCTGCGTTTACGGCGTAGCCATTAGTAACATTGGTCATCATCACCTTATTGGCCGCGTAAGCCACCTCAGGCGTCAGCGCCTCGGTCTTGTCGGGCTGGTATTCGTAGAGCACAGCGCCGTTCGCGCGCTCGACGATCTTGGTGATCGGCGTTGTCTTGTTATGGATGCCGCCCGTTGCCAACGTACCATAGGCCGAGGCCATCTCCAGGGTATTGACCCCCGAAGCACCGAGGATGGTCGCCGAATTAGGATCCAGGTCGGAGGTGATACCCATCCGATGCGCCGTCTCGATTACCGGCTCGATGCCGATGGTACGCACCAGGCGCACATAGGCCGTGTTCAGCGAGAGGTTGGTGGCCTTCTCCAGAGTCATCGTCCCATAAGAAGAGCCACCGGCGTTTTCCACCTTCCAGTCACCATAGATGATTGGTGAGGATCCCGAGACCAGGGTATTGGGCGAGAAGCCTTTCTCGATTGCCGTCACCAGGCCAAATGGCTTAAAGGCCGACCCTGGCTGACGGCGCATGTCGGTGGCGGTAGACCACTGATCGGTGTAGTAATCCTTGCCGGCACGCATCGCCACGATATGGCCGTTATTCGGATCCACACAGGTCAGGCCGACCTCCTCATCCCACAACAGGCGGCTGTTTTCATACTCCCAACAGACGCTCTCGGCAATCTCTTGAATGCCGATGTCTAAGGTGGTATAGACGTCCAATCCGCTGCGAAAAACAACATCGGTGCCGTATTCATGCTCCAAAACATCGCGCACATAAGAGGTGAAATAGGGGTAGGCGTAGATGCCATCATCGGGGCGCTCGGGGATGTTCAAGACGATCTCGGTGGCGTCGGCGGCGTCGGCCTCGGCCTGGGTGATGTAGCCGTTTACCACCATCCGCTTGAGTACCTGAGAGCGACGCGCCTTGGCGTTCTCGGGGTAATAGACCGGATTGTTATAGGCAGGCTGCTGAGGGATACCGGCCAAAAGCGACGCCTCGGCGAGGTTTAAATCGGAGGCATTCTTAGAGAAGTAATGCTTGGACGCCGACTGAATGCCCCAGGCACCGTCGCCATAGTTGATAGTATTCAGGTACATCATCAAAACGGTTTCTTTGGAGTAGACCTTCTCAACCTCCATGGCCAGCGTCGCCTCGCGCACCTTGCGCTCGATGGATATCTCGGTGGCCTCGTCTTTGAGCAGCGTCTGGCGCACGAACTGCTGGGTGATGGTCGAGGCGCCCTGGGTGGAGCCGCCCAGCAGGTCGTTGACCGCGGCACGGGCAATGCCGTAGGGGTCCACCCCGTTGTGGCTCCAGAAGCGTTCGTCCTCGATGGCCACGGTGGCCTGGAACAGCAACGGTGAGACCTGCCTGGCACTGACCGGCTCGCGGTCCTCCATATAAAACTCAGCCAGAAGCGTCGTTGTATCCGCGGCATAGACGCGGGTCTTCTGGGCGATGTTGAAGGACTCCACCGTATCGATGGAAGGCAGATCCTGGGTCCATTTATCCACCAGGGCATAGACGCTTGCCGTTGCCACTCCCGCCATGCCGATGACTGTGATAACCAATGCCAGCAAGAGCATTGGTATAATGTGCTTCTTTGGCGGCTGCTTGGCCCGTTTTTGACGTGACGACATCTGACCTCCCGATCATTGGTAGCTACTATTATGACGCATCAAAGCATCAACAGCCAAGACGCTGTACCCGAACTGTTATCTCCCGCAGGCAACCAGGCCGCCCTGCTGGCGGCGCTTGCCAGCGGCGCCGATGCCGTCTATCTGGGTACGGACAGCCTAAACGCTCGTCGCAACGCCGGCAACTTCACGCTGAACGAGCTACGCGAAGCCTGCGATCTGGCCCATCTGGCGAGCCGACGGGTCTATCTCACCTTAAACACCGCCATTCTGCCCGACGAGTTTGCCGCCGCCCTGGAACTTGCCCGCCAGGCCTACCACGCTGGCGTAGACGCTCTGATTGTCGCCGACCTCGGGCTGCTCGCAGCCCTGGCTGTGGAGCTGCCCGATCTGGAACTACACGCCTCAACCCAGCTGAACACCCATAGCAGCGCCGCTTTGCGCTGGCTGGCAAAGGCCGGGGCCAACCGCGTGACCCTGGCCCGGGAAACAGCTCTGGAGGAGATCGCGGCACTCTCACTTACCGCCGTCCCGTTAGAAGTATTCGTCCACGGAGCGCTCTGCTTTTGCTACTCCGGCCAGTGTCTGATGTCGTCGCTGATCGGTCGCCGCAGCGCCAACCGCGGGCTTTGCGCCCAACCCTGTCGCCTCCCCTACCAGCTCGTTGACGCCGCCAGCGGTCGCCGCCTGCCGACCCTTGGCGACCGTCTGCTCTCGCCGCTGGATCTGCGCGCCGTAAATCTCTTGGGCGATCTGCGCGACGCTGGCGTGGCTGCGCTGAAAATTGAAGGCCGAATGAAAAGCGCCGACTACGTCGCGAAGGTGACCCGAGCCTATCGCGATGCCCTGGATGCGCTCGCGGCGCCGGCGGCGGACAGGGAGGTGGCGGGAGCAACACAGGGGGACGGTTCTTTTGTGTTC
>JAISMZ010000227.1 GCA_031276475.1 Coriobacteriales bacterium | reverse complement strand
GGGACGGTTCTTTTGTGTTCCTGGTGATGAACATTCATTGTCATCAATATTATTTCCAGGAACACAAAAGAACCGTCCCTCTGTGTCGTCTGTGTCGCCAAAGAAACGTCCCTCTGGGTCGTCGGCGGCGTCAGCCGCGACGGGGGTGGCAGCGACGGCGGTGGCGAGCGGGGCGGTGGCGTCTGTCTCCACAGCTTTTTTGGGCTTTTGTTTCTTCTTTGCGGGGTGAAAGAAGTGGCGCAGCGGCGGTACGGGGCAAAGCCAGGAGCAAAAGGCGCGGCCCAGCAGCAGTACGCCGACGATCATCAGCAAAAAGGCGACAACGGTGCGCGGCACGAGCATTTTTGCGGCCAGAAAGGTCTCCAGAGCGCCGAGCGGACAGATCTCAGCGATGTATTGGTAGCCAAAGGACGACAGCGTGCCGCTGCCGGTATGAAAGGCCAGGCCGACAAGGACCAAGACGAATCCAAGGGCGATGCTGAGACGGCGGATGGTGGTTATCTTCATTGGTTGCCTCTGTTGGCGGAGCTGCCGCTACTGCCGCCATCGGAACTGCCGCCACCAGACGAGTCCAACGGATTGGCAACGTAGCCGTCATGTGTGCGAAAACCGCGGGACTGGGCGTCGGTGTCCTCCAGATATGCGGGGCCTTCGCCAGCAGGAACGTTATAAAAGTAGCTACCGCGCGCACCGCCTGAGCCTTCTGGGCGCGTCTCGCCGTCAAACTCGATGTTGATGCCCCGCCGCGAGGTTCCGGTAAAGGCACGATAGGTATGGGAAGGGCAAAAATACTCGCAGGAACCGCAGCCCGAACACATCGTAGGATCAACCACCGGACGCGAGTCGCCGTCGAGGGTCACAGCGCCAAAGGGGCACTTATCCACGCAGACCCGGCAGCCGCCGTAAACGCGGTAGGCGATGCATTCATCGGGAAAGATGGTCGCCACACCCACCCAGTTAACGTTGTGGTCAAAGGCCAGCAGGGCGCCGGTGGGACAATTGGAGATGCAGAGCAGATGGCTGTCGCCGGCAGGGTCGCCGGGGGTCACCTCGCCCGTGGTCTTGTCAACGCGGCCGGCGGCGCCGTTGGGATTGCCCGCATCCATGCAAAAATCGCAAAATCCCTTATGGTAGTCCATTTTTGGGGTACGGGCGTTGAGAAAACCGTCGCCGACGTTGGCCACGCCTATCGCGTCTTTAGGGCAGGCACTGCGGCAGCGGTCGCAGCGGATACAGGCGCCGATGAAACGGGCCTCATCCTGCCCGCCCGGGGGGCGCACCAAGACCTCGGGGCCCAAAGTCAGACGGGCGGCCGGGCCGATGGCCAGCATGCAGGCTGCTCCAACAACGCCGCCCACGAGCCCACGCCGCGAAAAAAGCGGGCCGCCCGCCTTGGCGTCCGCCGCGCGCGACTTTGCTGGCAGCGATTCGTCGGGCAACAGCGGTTCCGTCCGCAACGGCTCGCCCGCTGGCGGTGGACCGTCAGCTCCCGCAGACGATCCGTCTGCGGGCGGCTCGCTGGCCCCTGCGGGCGGCTTACCCGAGCGGTCTGCATCTTCGGGGCGCGGTTCAGCGCTCAAGCGCAGCCACCTCCTCGATGAGGTCGTCAAGGACTTCCTGGTCGAGCTTCAGATAGCCTTCGGTTACGCGCAGCACGCCGCGGTAGAAACGAGTTGTAACGATTTGTGCCGCCAGCTGCGAAAACGCGGGAAACCAGCTGAGGATCTGCTCTTTGATGAAATCGCGCGACAGCTCCAACTGCTCCAAGGCTTCCGCATAGGCACCCTTCTCAACAGCGGTCACCGTCCGGTCGCTGAGGACGCTGAGAAACTCCAGCTCAAAGGAGAGGTGATCATCGGGAGTAGAGCGATCGGTGACCCGCAGCTGAGCGCGTTTATAGATGCCCAGCACCTCGCTGCGGGGCCGCTGGTTGAGCAGGCCCTCGGCGCTGAGAAACACCGAGGCATAGGGCACAGCGACCTTCCCGCCCAGCGGCGTGGTGCCGCCAAAACTGCCAGTGAAGTCGGTTGCCAGCATCTGGCGGGTGCCGCTGTGTCGCTTGCGCAAAAAGCGCGTGATGTCGTTAAAGCCAGCCTCCAGCAAAGGTTCGCCAGCGCCAAAGGCCGTGTAGTCGGTCTGAGCCATGTTCTCTATCTGCTCCTGAGTCAGCGGCTTAAAGTACAGGCCGGCCAGGGTCAGGTAGAACTCACGGCGACCCTTCAGTATCTGTTGGATAAGTTTAATATTGCTTACTTCGTCGCTCATAAGCTGGCCTCTCGTCGCTGAAAACTACCCTGTCCATGCCGCGCCACGCCCCGTAGCGCCAAAGCGCCACCGACCTGGGAGGAGCGGCTTATTCTCGCCGGCAGCCTCACAAACGTAGCTAAGAACAGCAGAAGGGGCACCCGATTGCGGCGCCCCTTCATTTTACCAAGAAAGGTCCGGGGAGGCACCTCTCTAGAACGGATACAGCCCGCGGCTGTTGGCAGCCACGTCAAAGAAGCTGGACAGATAGCCGCTGCCCAACACCCACATCAGGGCTCTGAAGGCGACACCGCCAACCAGAGCTCCAACCAGGCCGGCGTAAACCAGCGTGGTCTTCTCGGCATTGCGATAGATTAGATAGCCGCTGATCACCGGCACGACCGCACCGACGACCACCGCGCCACCCCAGAACAGCAGGGCGTTGTCGGCAATGGCCGGCGCACCAGAAAGCGCACCGTAGGCGACAAAAGCAATCAGTTCAATCGCCGCGACAATCAGGGCGAACAGCCCGAGCTTCTTGAGCTCGGCCGCCTCGCTCTTAAACGCAGCCGCCAGAGCAAGGAAGAGGAAGCCACCCGAGGCCAGGCCGGAGCCAAAGTAGGACAGCGGCAGGGTCTGAACAGCCCACAGCGGACGTGATGCGATGACATAACTCGAGCCTAAGGCCCAGCAGAAAAGCAGCCCGATGACAGCAGCAATAACGCCCACCGCCTTACGAGCAGCCTCGGAACCTTCGCGGCGCACCAGAACAGCATAGATTACGGCCACCACAAACGAGACCCCGATGAAGATCAACTCTATCGAGATCCCTGAGAAGGAACCGAGGTTTGAAACAGCGTTCATTACATGATCCGGTTTGCCAAGATGGGCAATCGAGGCCAGACCGCCAACAACAATCAGGCCTGCGGCTACCCAAGCGGCAATGCCGCGCGCCTTGGCGGCGGTATTCGTCAGCTCGGATATCCCGATGAACACCAAAGTACCCGCACCGGTGCCGGCAAGGAGTGAAAAAAGTACCAATGGCCACTGAATCTCCATGAGTATCAGAGCTCCTTCCAGCTAGCGATCTCAGGTGAGAGGATATAGACGGTCGCTGGCTTGGCGTCTGAAGGGTCGGAGAGGTGGTGTACCTTATCCGAATCATAACCACCAGCCTCCTGAACAGCCTTGGAGGCCATGGAGTTGGGGTCGTCCAAGTCGCCAAAATAGCGCGCGCCACACGAACAGTTGTGTACGCAGGGCGGCACGGCATGATCCGGATCGTTGGTGTCATCCGGGTTCTCGTTACCGTCGGATTTTGCGGTGATGTGGTTGCACAGCGTGCACTTCTCCACAACTCCTTCTTCTTCGTTTTTCTGCCGCACGCCGTAGGGGCAGGCATAGACGCAGTACTCGCAGCCGATGCATTTGTCCTTGTTGATAAGAACGACGTTGTTGTCCGGGTCGCGATACGACGCGCCGGTTGGGCAGACGCCCACGCAGGGCGAGTTCTCGCACTGCTGGCAATGCACGGGCAACCAGTACATCTCGATGTCGGGATACTCACCGTGCGGCCCTATGGCCAACACGCGGCACCAGTAATTGCCCAGCGAGACGTTGTTCTCAAACTTGCAGGCGACGATGCAGGAATCGCAGCCAGAACAGCGGTCGAGGTCAACGACCAAAGCTCTCTTAGTCATCATGCACCTCCTTCCGGCGCTGGAGCCGGCCCGGGAGGCGCACCGGGAGGCGCCCCGGGAGGCCCTCCGGGACCTGCACCCATCGGCGGCATCGGCGACCAGTCATCAAAGGCAACGACGTCGGTCTGCGGCTGGCTGATAATCGTGCCAAGGTCGGGATAAAGCTCGCTTTTGGTACCCGGCATGAAGGGCTCAAACTCCTTGGGCTCAACCCAGACGCCCTCGGGCTTGCTGCCCTTCTCAATCTTTACGGAGAAGCCACGATTGGTGTAGGAACCATAGACTTCATTAAAAGGAGCGGTGTTTTTGGTGATCACGTTGATGTTCATCTGCTTCCAGCCGCCGCTTTTGTTCTTCTGGGTGGAGTCAAAGCTCTCGGGGTTCCAGAAGCGCTCCATCCACAGCACGCTGGGGTGCATGCCGGCGGTCTCGTAGACCCGCCCGGTAATCTCGCCGCGATGCGACGTGACCTTTACCCAGTCCATGTGCTTGAGGCCGTACTTCTTGGCGGTATCGGGGTGCATCCGCACATCCGGCACGGGATACAGCTCGCGCGCATAGGGAGAATGACGCATCGTGCCGTGGTGGAAGTAATAGACGCGCCCGGAGGTTATCGTCAGCGGATAATCGGGGTCAAAGCCGGGATCGCCTTCAAGCGGAGACTCCGCCGGCTCAACATGCTGACAGATGGGCGAGTAGGAGCCGACAAACTCATAGCTTGGGTTGACGGCCTTTATCTCGGCGCCGATGGATTTATCAACCGGCTCCTGAAGACGGGGGTAGGTGAAGGGATAGCCGGTGGCCGCACACTTAATCAGCAGCGTGCAGTAGACCTCGCATTTACGCGACTCGGTGGCAAAGCCCACAGGCAGGCCATCGACGGCCGTCTTGAGGTGCTGATCGTAGAGCCAGTAGGCCTCCACGGGAGTGACGATTGGCTTTTGGTACTTCTCGGCATTCTCCTTCAGATCCGCAAAATCGGAGGCACCAAACATCTCGGCCAGGGTCTGCAAGGTGATGGTCTCCTCCTCGATGCCACCCATTACGCCAATGCCGATGGGGAAGTGCAGGTTGAACTTGCTGGGGTCGCATTCATGCAGGTAACTGGAGTTGATGGAGGTCTGGAGTTCATCGTCTGTGGCGGTTGAGGACTGCGAAGGCTGAGCCGGGGCGGCTCCGGTGGCGGCGCCGATGGCACCAAAGACGATTTCCTCGCCACTCTCGAGGGCGGCGTTGAGGATCTCCGAGGCCTTTTTGACGACCTTCTGCGGCGGCACTGCGTTAGGCACGGTCTCGCCGAGGTGGATAGAGGGGAACTGACCAAAGACGTAATTCAGCTGGCCGAAGCCGCCAGAATCGGAGAACTCCAGCCACTCCTCCAAAGGAAAGACGACGTCGGCCCGCTCCATCTGAAAGGAGGTCAGCATCGGATACTGGCAGATGCAGAAATCGATTTCGGGGAAGGCGTTATACCAAGAGCCGGCATTGCCGAGCATTGCCAGCTTGTTGCCGGACATATCAAACCAGACGCGCGGCTTGTAGGGGATGCCGGTCTTGATTGCCTCCAGCACCGAAGGGATATGCGAGTGGGCCCAGTGATAGAGGCCCTTGTGGTTCTTCATACCCAGACGGTCTAAGATCAGCTGGTTCATCAGATAGAGGGCACCCTGGCTGCCGGGAAAGTCGCCCGGAGGCAAGGCGGCGATGCGCGCGGCGTTTTGCGCCTCGGACTTGCCAACCTCATAGCCGTAGCCATAGATTGAGCTGAACATGCCGCCAAAGCCGTTGAAGAACGAGGTCGGACGCGGCGGTGCGGCGTTTGGGTCGCCTGGGCCGGCCATGCCGCCGCCGTTTTGGGTCAGCGTGGCACCGGGCTTGTTAACGTAGCCCATGATCATGTCCAGGCCGAGCAGGCCCAGCGGTACCTGTGAGGCCAACTGCTGCATGTCGGTGGGCACACCGTTGGCAATGCCGGCGACATCGGCATCAGTATATATCTTAATAGCTTCCTCAATCGTCGCGGCAGGAATCCAACAAAGCTCCTCGGCCTTTGCCAGGTCGTAGGGCTCGGCCGTGTCCTTGTAAATCTGTCCGGCCGTACGGCTCTGCTTGCCCTTGACCGTCTGCGTGGTGAATATCTCGGGGTCTACCTTGGAGTCCTTGGGTGCGCTGTACTCAAAGGGTTGCAGCGACTTGGTCTTCAGGTCGTAGCAGACGTAGGCCGGGGTGTCCTCAGGCGTGCTCTGCACAAAGCCCTCAAAGACCTCCGAGGCCAACCAGGGCAGGTTGGTGTCGGGGTTGATAAGAAACGGCAGGTTGGTCCAATACTTGGTAAACTCCTCGTCGTAGAGCTTGTTCTCGATGATGTAGCGCCACCAGGCCAGCGTTAAGGCACCGTCGGAGCCCGGCCGCACGCGCAACCAGACCGTCGCTTTAACGGCGTCGGGCGAGAGGTTGGGGTCAACGACGATGGTCTTGCAGCCCGCAGCCCTAAGCTCGGCCATGCCGCGGCCGGACTGGGCGGTCTGGCTGACGGAAGGCTGGGCGCCCCAAAGCACGATTACCTTGGTGTCCTGACTGACATCCTTGCCGGGATCGACCGGCCAACCCTTACGCTCGGCGTTGATCTTGGCCAGACCCTTAAAGGGCTCAAGCACGGCGCAGTCGGCGATCGACTGGTCGGCACCGCCATACATCATGGCGGCGATGGAGAAGCGCGGCAGATAGCACTGTGCGCAGCCCGGCTCAAAGACCGTCGGCGAACCGAGAGCCTGATTGGTGGTCATGGCCTGCATGAACGAATAGGAACCGCCGCCGCCAACCGAGACGAAAAACGCGTAGGTGCCGTACTTCTTAATTGCCTCGGCGATCTTGCTGCCCGCCAGCTCGACGGCCTCATCCCAGCTGATGCGCTCCCAGGCCGCGTTTTCGGCCCCAAGCTCACCTGAGCGTTTTATCGGATAGAGGATCCGTCGCGGGCTGTAGCAGGTATGAATCTGGTTCATTCCCTTCAGACACATGCTGCCCATGTTGGTAGGTGCGTCCGGGTGGCCCTCAATCTTTACGACCACATCGTTTTCTACATACACCTTACAGGGGCAGGCCTGAATACAGCCATGACAGGTGGTGACGTACTTCTTGCGCTCGCTGGGCGACTCAGCATAGGCCTTGTCGGTCTTGGTGAACGAACTGATGACGCCGGTACTCAGCGCACCTGCCGCTCCCGCTACGGTCGCAGCCTTTATAAAGCTGCGACGTGTGATGGTAGCTTCCAGCATTCTCAAACTCCCTTCTGTCACTTACCTGCAACTTGCACGCCAGCGCTTCTACCATCCGTCTCGTCGCGCTCGCAGGCTCGCTGCTTTGACAACAGCCCCGAGGGCTGCTGTCCCCTTCTGTCACTTGCTGGCAAGCAGGTACTCCCTTCCTCCCTCGGACGTCTGCCAACCGTCCTGCCAAAAGATGGCTCCGGCTTTCTCCAATTTGTCTACAAAGACGCTCGGCTGGATGGCCTCCTCGTCGCGCAGGAGGGCCGGGCGGTTACGTAGCAGGCTGTCCACTTCGCCAAAGTTTCGTTTTATGGTGAGAAATTCGAGCACCTCAACAAAAAAGTCCGCGAACTCAGGGTATTCGTCAATCAGCGTGGCGATGCGTTGCGCCGGTGCCATCTCGCGCACCAGGGCACGTCCCGTATCGGTGGTCTCGTAGGCCCAGCCGGCCACCAGATCGTCGATGCCGTCCTCATCCAGACCGCGCTTCTGCTCTTCGCTGACGATGCTGCCGTCGTGGGCAACCTCATACTGCGTAAGCCCGCCGCCACGCACCAGGAACTGGATCAGGTAGTACTGGCTTTGGGTCGCCTCGCGAAACTGCGGGTAGGCGGCAATCAGATCCTCCAGCTCGCTGAGGCTGCGCCGCGTCTGGGCGTCGCGCAGTACCTGATAGAGTATCTCGCGATGGGGGGACTGGCGGTAGACGACCTCGCGCAGGCGCGATACGGGGTCTGCGGGGTCGTGCTGGACGGCCGAAAGGATGGTCTGATCGTCGTCAAACAGCGGCCCTCCCTCATCGGGCGGCAGCACAGACGGCGCGGCTTGCGCTGGATCACTCATGGTCTTCCCTCTTCCCTCGGCCTCTTACGCAGCCTTTACAATATCACCTCGCCAAAGCGGCGCGCCAGCTACATTCTGGTTGATTTATTGATGGATGAGGAAAAAGAACTCGCTCAGCTTACGCTAACTCATTTTGAGTGAGGGCTTTACCTGCGGTTATTTATCGGGATTCACGGCGTGATCGACGTAATCCATCAGCTCCTTGCGCGAATGCACGTCGAGTTTTACGTAAACGTTATGGATGTGGGTGCGAGCCGTGTTCCAGGATACGGAGAGCTGCTCGGCGATGAAGTCGCTGCCGCGGCCCATCGCCAGATAGCGCAGGACTTCGCTCTCGCGAGGCGACAGGCCCTTCTCCAAAGCCAAGCGCTCCATCGTCTGGGAGAAGTGGCCGCGTTTATGCGCCGCGCCCGGCTGCGTGGCGTCTTGGGTGGTAACATCGATGCGCATCAGGTATTCCAGCGTCAGCTCGGACTCGCTGATTGGCGAGAAGAGTCGCTCAAAGTCGCGCTCCGAGAAGAGGATCAGCGTGATGATCAGCACCATGCCGGCCAACAGCAGATAGAAGATCGAGATGAAGGGGCCGTTGATGATCTGCGTCAGGCCAAAGATACCGATGAACCAACCAGAGGCGTTGCCCAGCATGTAGGAACCGTAGCCAAAGCCGAAGATGATCACCGGTGAGATCTGCTTTTGATGAGCGACGATGGCCAGGATGCACCAGAAGATGTACTCAAAGACCACCGAGGCCATGCTGATTACCAGATTGAGATTGACGTCCAGCACGCCAAAACTCGGCAGCAGTGCCATGGTAACAACGATGGCGATGGCCACCAGCGAAAAGAGCTTGCCGTAGTTCAGACGGCTGGCACGCGGCGAGAGGGCGATAAAGACGAAAACCAGCGCCATTGCGATGCGCAAGAGCATCAGGATGTTGGAGCTGCTGAGGGTGACGTCAACCGGATGGATGTTGGTAATCACGGAGCGGATCATCGAGACCACCATGGAGAACAACAACAGCATCACGATGAACTTCCAAAACACGGCCGGCAGCTGGTGGAAGGTTAGGTCGTAGTGCTCCGGCGCGGATTCGCAGCGAGCGGCTGTAACGGCTGTGGGGCGCTCACCGCCAGCGGCTGCGGCGTCTGTGGGGCGCTCGCTGCCAGCGGCAGAAAGCGGCTGTGCGGCGGCGGGCGCGGGCGGCTGCAGTGAGAGCACAAGCCCGGCCAGCGGCAGCAGCGTGACAAAGACGATGATCCCGGCCAGCGACGGCCCGCCCGCCAGCGGGCGCCAATAGGGCAGACCATGCACCACAAAGAAGATGACTGCCAGCAACAGATGCGAAAGCGCGGTGTAGAGCAGCGCCCGCCGCGGCGGCAGCTGGCTGTAGAGCAGGCCGCAGCGCAGCAGCAGGGCACCCGAGGAAACGCCCGTCAGAAAGGCCCCGATGATAAAGGGCGGATTGGGATTGAAGGGCATCAGGTGCCCAAAGTAGTAGGGGCCGCCCAGTATTATTGCCGCCGCCCCCAGACAGCCGATAAGGCCAAGGCCGATGACAAAGCCGCGGTTCTCGATGAAGCGACGAAAGCTGCGGTAGAAAAATGCCGCCAGCAGACTGACTGCTGCCAGCCCTGCCGAGGAGGTGATGAACAGGCGGGAGATGTTCTCGCCGTTAACCTCTATGTCGGAGAGCCAGACACCGCCGCTGTAGGCCAAAAAAGGCCAAGCCAGCCACAGCCCTAAACCGAGAAAGGGCAGGGCTGGCCAGACCTGCAACAGAGACTGTGTAAGACTCTGCTCTGTCTTACTCGTTGCTGTCTGCTCAGAGCGCACGACTGGCATCAACAGCCTCACTCCTGCCAACAAAATCTGCGAACTGTAACGAATCCGTAAAGCTTAACACTCCCCTGTTACCGCGTCAAACGCGCGCGGCACGTCACAACGCCCCTGTTGCGGTGTCCCTGACCCAATTTGCCCCTGTTCCAACGGCTCCCCAAAAATATGAAGGTCTCTCCTGCTAACTCTGGTCTTCCCGCAGCGTTTCCTCGAGGGCAGCGAGTTGGCGCTCGGTTCGCTTCAGGCCGAAGACCACCAGCAGGACGTAGGCCAGCAGTACCAGCCAGATCAGAGCATAGGCGGCAATCACATAGGGGGCGGCGGTAAAAACCGTGCTGTAGATCTCGGCGAGGATCGGATCCATCTTCAGTCCTCCAAAACTTTCTGCTTGGCAACATGACGGTCGCTGGCATCGTCTGGCGCGCCGTCCTCCTCCAGAGGCAACCCAGGGAAATCCTGATAGAGAGGCGCTTGCCCAAAGTCGGTTTGCGCAAGGCTGGCTTCTTCGCGGTCGGCGAGGCGCGTCTTTAAGGCATCCAGGCGCTCGCGCAGCCGCTGTTCGCGCAGCCGGAAGCGGAACAGCCCAAAGGCGATGCAGGCCATGCCGGCCATCGCCAGCAGCAGGGGCAAAAGCATCGACGGCGCGAGGCCGGAGTCGGTCCTGAAGATTGCCGGGTGCACGCTGGTGGGCACGAGCCGGGTAACCAGCAGACAGATGGGCACGTCAACGCAGGCGATGATGCCAAAGACCGAGGCAAAGACGGCGCGGCGCTCGGGGTCGTCAACGGCGTTGCGCAGGATGAAGTAGCCAATCACCAAAAGCATCAGGATGAAATAGGTGGTCAGCCGCGGCTCCCAGGTCCACCAGACACCCCATTCAAAGCGCTCCCACATCTCGCCCGAGACCATCGTCATCAGGACGAAGACCAGCGCTATCTCGGTGGCGACCTTTGCCCGCAGGTCAAAGCGGGGCTCGCGCTTTGCGAGGAACAGGGCGCCGTAGATTGCCGTAAACAGCAGCGCCACCATGCTGATTACCGCCACCGGCATGTGGAAATAGAATATCTTTTGAGAAAGGAGCAGTTTATTGGCCACCATCTCGCCCCCTATCAGGGCCGGCGGCTCTACGCTGGCACCGTGAACCAACGGCGCGGTGGTAAAGCTGAGCACAAAGGCCAGCGTCGTAAGCAGCGCTCCGCTGACGAGGGCGGGAATCGCCAGAGTGTCAAAGGCTGTCGCGTTGTGTTTTTCAGCCGGCATGGCTCACCTGTTACCTTTCAGAGGCGACACAGAGGTGGTGACACAGAGGTGGCTGGCAACAGACGGCTCTTTTGGCGGTGGCACAGAGGCGGTGACACAGAGGGACGGTTCTTTTGCAACACAGAGGGACGGTTCTTTTGTGATGACACAGAGGGACGGTTGCTGATGACACAGAGGGATGACACAGAGGTGATGACACAGAGGGACGGTTCTTTTGTGTTC
>JAISMZ010000093.1 GCA_031276475.1 Coriobacteriales bacterium | reverse complement strand
AGCCCCGCTACCTCTTGCTTGCCGGCAGCCCCGCCGCCGTCTCGCCCGAGTTGAGTAAAGCCTGTGCCGTCGCTGCCGCAAAGACGATAGCGGTGGACGCCGGCGCGAAGCTGGCGCAGACGGCGGGCCTGCAGGTGGATGAGCTGGTGGGGGACATGGACTCCGTTTCGCCAGCGCTGCGAACCGCCCTCGCCGCAGATGGCGTTGAGGTCTTGGCGGTGAGCGCGCACAAGGATCAGACCGATCTGGAGCTGGCTTTAGCCCGCGTGGTTAACAAAGGCGCGGCCAGCGTGCTGCTGCTGGGCGCTTTGGGCGGGCGGCTCGACCACGAACTGGCGGCCCTGGGAGCCTGCGCGGCCGTCTGTGACAAAACTAAGCTGCTGCTTGTAGCCGACCAGGCGCTGGTCTGGCTGCAGGGGCCGGGCGGCAGTGTGGAGGTGGGGCGCTATCTGCAAAATGGCCAGCTGTTCTCCACAATTGCTTTGTCTGACGACGCTGTGGTTAGCGAAGAAGGCAGCGAATGGGAATTGGACGCTGTCCCGCTAAGGACGCTCGACCCGCGTGGCGTTTCCAACACGGTGCAAAGCGCGGGCGCGCGGGTCTCGGTTATCAGTGGGGTGGTTGCGGTAATAGTGCCGCGTGGGATGTGACGAGGAAATGTCCCTCTGTCACACCGTTTGCCCGTTTTTAGCTACGGGCGACCTTGCCGGCCTTCAGGCACTTGGTGCAGACGTTGGCCTTTTGGGCGCGGCCGTTTTGAACGACGGTCACTTTTTGCACGTTGGGCTTGTAAACGCGGTTGGTAACCCGGTGCGAGTGGCTGACGTTGCGCCCGGCAACGGGGTGCTTGCCACAGACAGAACATACTTTGGACATGATGCCTACTCCTTATCCCAGCGGATCCGCGATGGTTCGTTTTGCGGGTGACCGTATTTACGTGAGCGTTTCGTCTGCAGGTATTTTGCCTGCAAGCAGAAAACCCCGAAATGTTATCACAACGTTGGCGTTGGGGCAACCCGGTGTCCGCGAGCGCTCATCAGCGCGTTGCCAACGAGCCACCACCACCCGCCCGCCGTCCCGCCCGCCCGCCGCGCCGCCGCTCGCCAGCGAGTCACGCCTATGCGCCGCCCCGCCGCCGCCAGCCAGCCAGTGAGCCGCCGCTGCCAACGAGCCGCCGCCGCCAGCCGCGCCGCCACCCGCCCTACTTCACCTTATGTCCGTAGCCGCTGAAGGTCTCAAAGACAAGGGCAATACCCGCGACCAGCAGGTATATTCCCTGCGCAATCTCAACAACTGCTATCGTCATCAGCGGCGCGAACAGTAAGAAGATGCCGAGCAGGGTGCTGACGATGCCGCTGGCGAGCAAAAAGCTGCTGCCGGGCAGTTCGCGCACGGCACCATAGGCACTGATCTGCATGATGCCGCTGAGCAGCGCCAAAAAACCCAGCGCGAGGGCAAAGGTGATAACCACCCCCGCCTGGCCAGAAGCCAGGATCATGACCGCCATCAGCACCCAGACGATGCCGAGGGCGAGTTGCCAGCCGCTGCGCAGCGCGGGTGGGGTGCGCAGGTATGCGGCGATCTGATAGACGCCGTAGAGCAAAAAGCCGGCGACGGCGACAAGGTCGAGGACAAAGGCCGTGGCAATCGGTCTGGTGATGAACAGGATGCCGAGCAGGGCCATCACGATGCCAATCCCGATTCCGACCAACCGGTTGCCGCCGACGAAGCGCTCGGTGAGCACGTCAACACGGCCGGAAGCTGCGCTGTGTTTGCCACGGTTACTCATGAATACTCCTTTGGTATTTTTCTGACTGTCCGTCAAGAATAGCACAGTTTGCCCGCAGCGGTGCCTCCCGAGCCAACGCAAAACTTGGTACAATGGAAGCACCATGGCGCGACGGATCATGATCATCGAGGACGACCGAACCATCCAGCAGCAACTCAAGGCTTTGCTGGAGTCCTATCGCTATGAGGTCGTTACCACCGATGACTTTGCCACTGTCGTCGAGGATATCATCAAAGAGAACCCCGATCTGGTACTGCTCGATTTGAACCTGCCGTTTTACGACGGTTACCATGTCTGTCGCGAACTGCGCCGGCAATCACGGGTGCCACTGATCATCGTTACCAGCCGCGACAGCGAGATGGACGAGCTGATGAGCATGAACCTCGGCGCCGACCATTTTGTTACCAAACCCTATAACACCGGCATTCTGATAGCTAAGATTGCCGCGTTGCTGGAGCGTGCCTATGGCGGCAGCGAGGCGCGGGTCGTGCGCCATGCCGACCTCAGCCTCGATCTGGGGATGGGAACCGCAAGCTTCAAAGGAAAGACCACCGAGCTGACCCGCAACGAGTCGCGCATCCTGCAGTTGCTGATAGAAAACGAGGGGCGGATAACCAGCCGAGACGAGATCATGAATGCGCTGTGGCAGACCGACGCCTTCGTTGACGATAATACGTTGACGGTCAACATTAACCGCCTGCGCAAGAAACTGGCGACGATTGACGCCGGCGCGTTCATCAAGACCCGGCGAGGACAGGGATATCTGCTGTGAAGTTTAGCGATTTTATGCGCGGCAAGCTGCTCTACCTGACCATCGTCGTTTTTACCACCACCATCACAGCGCTGTTGATCACCGCGGTCTTTGGCGTAGACTGGCCTTTTACGCTGCTGACCGTGGGCGTGCTTTTGGCGGGCAGCCTGTTTGCGCTCGTACCGGAGTACCTCACCAAGCGCCGCTACTACCGCGATTTGGAGGAGCGACTCGCATCTCTCGATCGCAAGCACCTGATAGCCGCCGTTCTCGACTACCCCGATTTTGAGGAAGGCCGGATACTCTACGAGATGCTTCAGGTGACGGGTAAGTCGATGAACGACGAGATTGCGCGCTTCTCCACAGAAGCGCAGGAGTACCGCGAGTACATAGAGATGTGGGTGCATGAGATAAAGACGCCGATTGCCGGCATGAAGTTGCTCAGCGAAAATATCCGCAACGGGAACCTGTCCGCCGAGCTTGACCGGGTTGATTCCCTTGTGGAGCAGGTACTCTTCTACGCGCGCAGCAATGCGGTGGAAAAGGACTATCAGATCCGCCGGACGACCCTGGAAAGCGTCGTTACCACCGCTCTGAAAAGCAGCGCTCGGCAGCTGATAGCAAAAAAGATGCGGGTGCAGACCACGGGGCTGGATCTGCCCGTTTTAACCGACGCCAAGTGGACGGTGTTTATCCTGCGCCAGCTGATAGACAACTCCGTCAAGTACGGAGCCAGCGCCCTGGAGTTTTCGGCCGAGCCAAGCGTTGGCTCGGTGGCGCTGTTACTGAGCGACGACGGCATCGGCATCGAGGAGAAGGATCTCGACCGCATCTTTGACAAGGGCTTTACCGGCGAGAACGGCCGCCGTTTTGGCAAGGCGACGGGGCTCGGCCTCTACCTCTGCCGCAAGCTCTGCCAAAAGCTGGGGCTGGGGATAGACGCGCGCTCCGTCATTGGCGAGGGCACCGTGGTGCGCATCGTCTTTCCCGAGCGTGACCCATTCTCGTAGGGCGGCTGCGCCCTGCCGCGAACTGCGGTGCCATGCGCTGCGCCCTGCGGTGCCACGCCGGCCGCGACCAGGAAACGCCGCGTCAGTCTCCACAGCTCTTTTACAACCTTACAGGAGTGTAAGCAATCTGCAAGGCTAATCGATTGCGCCGCGTCGCCCGTCGGCGTATTGTGGATACCGTCATCAGGCGTCTCGTGCCCCCCACCTGCAGGACGCCTGATGATTTTCTAACAGTTACGGAAGTGCTGATTAATTACCTGGCCACAAGATGGTGTGCAATAAATTAATCGGCACTTTCCTAAGGATCAGGGAGAGCCCGCCATGTCTACCATCCTCAGAACGATTAATGTCGAGAAATACTACGGCAACCGAAGCAACATCACCAAGGCTTTAAACGGCATCAGTTTTGATGTTGAGAAGGGCGAGTACATCGGTGTGATGGGAGCGTCGGGCAGCGGTAAGACCACGCTGCTGAACTGCATTTCGACCATCGACACGGTAAGCTCTGGCAGCATTTTGATTGACGGCACCGACATCACCGGTATGAACCGCAAGATGCTGGCGCGGTTTCGCCGGGAACGGCTGGGCTTTGTCTTTCAGGACTTCAACCTGCTCGATACGCTGACCTCCTACGAGAATATTGCCCTGGCGCTGACCATCCTCAAGGTGGCTCCCCGCGAGATTGACCGGCGTGTGCGGGAGATCGGCCAGGTGTTGGGCATCGCTGAGATCCTCGATAAGTACCCCTACCAGATATCCGGCGGACAGAAGCAGCGCGTCGCCTGTGCGCGGGCGCTGGTCACCCGGCCGAGCCTGGTGCTTGCCGACGAGCCGACCGGCGCGCTGGACTCCAAATCGGCCCGGGCGCTGTTGGAGAGTTTCCGCGAGCTGGTGCACACGCGCAACGCGACCATCCTGATGGTCACCCACGATGCGTTTTCGGCCAGTCATTGCGACCGGATCCTCTTCATCCGCGACGGACGGCTCTTTCATCAACTGGTGCGCGGCCAGGAAAGTCGCAAACTCTTCTTCGATCGGATCATCGAGGTAGTGACCCTGTTGGGGGGCGATGGCAATGATGCTGCCTAAGATCGCGCTCGGCAACGTAAAAAAGAGCGTCCGCGATTATTCGGTCTACTTCATCACGATGGCCTTTGCCGTCTGCATCTTCTATATTTTTAACTCGATAGAAAGCCAGCAGGCGATGATGCAGGTCTCTCCGGGCCAACAGCTGGCGCTTAAGCTGCTGGGAGGCTTCATGAACGCCTTCTCGGTGTTCATCTCCGCCGCTTTGTGCTTTTTAATCATCTACGCGAACAGCTTCCTGATCCGCCGCCGCAAAAAGGAGTTTGGCATCTACCTGATCCTCGGTATGGAGAAGGGCGCCATTTCGCGGATACTGGCGATGGAGACTGTGCTGGTAAGCGTCGCGGGTCTGCTCGCCGGGCTGCTGATGGGCGTGCTCGTCTCGCAGGGCATGGCGCTGGTAACGGCCAAACTTTTAAACAGCACGGTAAGCACCTATCACTTTGTCTTCTCGCTTTCGGCAACGCTTAAGACGGTGGCCTACTTCGGGTTGACCTTCCTGCTGACCTTGATCTTTAATATCATCACCATCGGTCGCCAGAAGCTGATCGACCTGCTTAACAGCGCCCGCAGAAACGAGCGCTTCACGCCGCCGCGCTTCACACGCTCGGTGCTGCTGTTCATCGTCGCACTGGCACTTCTCGGCACCGCCTATTTTCTGACGTCGCAGGAGATGTTCTTCAGCAACGCCACGCTGTTCACCGCGGCCGTCGTGCTGCTCATCGTGGGCAGCTTTCTGTTCTTCTTCTCGCTCTCGGGCTTCTTCCTCAAGTTGGTACAGAGTAATAAGCGAATATATCTGCGCAACCTCAATATCTTTGTCCTGCGCCAGATCAGCAGCCGGATACACACCAATTACGTCTCGATGACCTTTGTCTGCCTGATGCTGATGTTGGCCATCTGCTCGCTTTCCTCCGGCACCAGCATAGCCAGTTCGGTCGCCGCCGAGCAGGCGAACAATGCGCCTTTTGACGCGACGGTCACCTTTCAGCAGGAGCGCAACGATGAGGAGCGCTCACTTGTGCCCCACGTAGCGCCCGACATCGAGGCGATGCTGCGCCAGAAGGGCATAGATCTCACGCAGATCGCCAAAAAATGGGGCACGCTGTCACTTTACCAGAGCCCTGTCACGCTGACCTTTAACAACAGTGAGGGCGCGCCTGTGGAGGTCTCGACGCAGGTGCTGTCGCTTTCCGACTACAACGCCCTGCGCAAGCTGCGTGGCGAGGAGCCAGTTACGCTCGGTCCAAACAGCTTTGCGCTGCACGCCAACCTGCCGCCCGACGCGTGGAAGCAGGCGATAGACGGCTATCTGGCGGCAAAGCCCACACTCGACTTTGCCGGCACCAAGCTCAGCGCCACTGCCGACGCCCTCTATACCAACATGCTCCAGACCATGACGACCCGTGTGGAGGAGGTAGCGATCATCGTCCCCGACGACTGCGTGGTAAAAAACGGTAAGGCCACCCTGCCGGTGCTTAAGACCCTCCTGAACATTGACTACCGTAAAGATCTGGAGAACACCGAAGCGCTTGACAGCAAGCTGACCGCCGCGTTTTCTGATTTCGTGGCCACCGGTCGCGACGGCGTTGACCTTGGCGCCTTAGCGGTGACCCGTACCGAAGTCTTGCAGGTTGGCAGTTCTGCCACCACCATCGTTGCCTATATTGCACTGTACCTGGGGATGGTCTTCCTGCTTGCCTCGGCCGCCCTGCTTGCCATCGCGCAGCTCTCCGAGGCCAGCGACAACACCGGCCGTTACCGCCTGCTCGCCAAGTTGGGCACCGAGAGCAGAATGCTGCGTGGCGCGCTGTTTGGTCAGGTCGCCATCTACTTTGGCGTGCCGATGCTGCTGGCGCTGATACATTCGGTTGTGGGCATAACTGCGCTCAGCTCAATCTTTGGCGCCCTGAAGGGCAAAGACATCTTAAGCGGCAGCCTGATTGCGGCCCTCGTCATCGTCGCCGTCTACGGTGGCTACTTCCTGGCGACTTACATCGGTGGCAAAAGCATCCTCAATCGCGAGGTGATCCACCACCTCGCGCGTAAATAGATAGCAGGGGCGGTGCAGCGTGGCCCAAAAGACGGCTGTTGCTGCACCGCCCGCCCCGACTGCCGGCGGGCGTTGCGGGCAGCCGCCCGGAGGACCTCCATCCGCTGTGCGGTTGCCGCCAATG
The DNA here is from genome assembly GCA_031276475.1 of Coriobacteriales bacterium. Taxonomy (GTDB): domain Bacteria; phylum Actinomycetota; class Coriobacteriia; order Coriobacteriales; family UBA8131; genus JAISMZ01. The sequence goes on along the minus strand of JAISMZ010000093.1, from coordinate 1,055 downwards.
CCGCAAGTCTGATACACTATCCCGCGTCGCCTTTCACGAGTTAGCTTGCGACAGGCATGGGATGCGCGATTAGCTCAGGGGGAGAGCACTACCTTGACACGGTAGGGGTCGTTGGTTCAAATCCAACATCGCGCACCATAATTTATGCGTCTGAAGCATCCGGTTCCCAGACCTTTTCAGATATCGCCGCTGAAGGCCGCAGTTGTTTTCGATCTGTTTTGGTTGGTATTGGATCCTCGCGGAGCTTCCGGCAGGCGATAAGGGCCTGTGCGCCAACCCCTCGCTTGCCCAATTCTGTGGTACCATATAAGCGCATCCCCGGGGAAGCACGGATTACCTGGGAGGCGGCGCTACTGTTGTACGGGGCGCGCTCTTTTCACCAAACAGCTTTAATTGTACTTGATGCAAGGAGAACATGGTTCCGAACGCGCACTCACAAATCAGCGCATTGGTAAATCCTGCTGCCGGGTCGGGCAGGGGTGCCCGGGTGCTGCCTTTAGTAAAGGCGGCGCTCAAAGCGAGCTTTCCTGCTGCGGAAATCCAGGTTATCGCCACGCAGAGCCGTGAACACATCTTTGAGTTGGGCAGGAGCGTTAAGGCAGATCTGCTGCTCTGTGTGGGAGGCGACGGCTCTGTACACGATCTGGCACAGACACTGATCAGTCGGCCGGCCTCCCAGCGCCCGGCGCTGGCGTTTATCCCCGTAGGATCTGGCAACGACTACGCTCGCACTTTGGGTATGCCTTTGGAGCCTCTGGCTGCGCTGCACGCACTGCGCGACTGTCAGCTGGTACAGGTTGATGTTGGTAAAGTTAATGATCGCTACTTTTTGGAGACCTTGAGTTTTGGCGCTGATGCGGCTGTAGCGCTAAAAACCGAGGAGATGCGCCTTACCAGCAAAGAGCGTGGAACACGCCTTTATACCCGTGCCGCCATTAACACCATCATCCACGATCTGGTGCAGCACAAGGCGCATTGCCGCATAGGCGAGCAGAGCTTTGAGTGCGAGTTCCTGATATTTGCGGTGCAAAATGGGCCTACCTATGGCAGTGGCT
>JAISMZ010000146.1 GCA_031276475.1 Coriobacteriales bacterium | reverse complement strand
GGGACGTAAAAAGTGTCATGCTCTGCGAGCATGACACTTTTTACGTCCCCCTGTCACACACCCCTGTCACACGCGTCCCCCTGTCACACACACCCCTGTCACACGCCCCTGTCACACGTCCTCCTGTCACATGACACTTTTTACGTCCCCCTGTCACACGAATGGCTAGTTTAGTATAGAATAATGCCGTGGCATGTGGTGGGTAAACCGTCACCCTTACCCCAGTACTGGGGCTGTCGCGTTATGCAGTGGTTGTGCCCAGGCTCGACCCTGAAACTCATAAGTTCTATGACCGCCAGAGAGGGGCTTCCATGAACAGGGATCTGCAAAAGAAGATTAAACCATTTTTTGACCGCATCGAATCCGACGATTTTTGGGACGACTGCGATTATGCCTTGGAAGAATACGTGGGAGCGCCAGCCACGGATGAGATGTTTGCACAGACAGAAAAGGCGCTGGGATACAGGCTACCTGAATCTTATAAACAGATGATGCGGCGCCATAATGGTGGACTGGTGCGATACGGCTTGTTCCCCCGGCCCTTTTTTGCGTACAATGAGCCGGATGAGATACACATCTCTGGCATCATGGGCGTTGACCCGTCAAAACCATACTCGCTTTGCGGCGAGTTCGGCTGCCGTTCCATAATTCAGAAATGGCGCTACCCCGCTCTGGGCATCGGTGTCTGTAGCTGCCCGTCAGCGGGACACGACCTGGTCTTTCTCGACTATCGCCACTGCGGGCCGGAGGGAGAGCCTGAGGTTATCCACATCGATCAGGAAAGCGACTACGCCGTTACCTATCTGGCCCCAAATTTTGAGGACTTCATCCTTGGGCTGGAAAAAGAGGATGGCGACGAATAAGACTGCCTGGGATTAAGGAGTTGGTGAGGGTATATGCGTACAGAATACCGAGCAGTTTTTACCAATGATGCTGTGACCTGCGCTACCCAAATAATACGGGGGGATGGCGCCTCAGACTCCATAGCTCCAATGATTGTCGAGGGAGTGATAATCGAGACAGACGGCTTTGAGGTTCTGTCGATAGGCAGGCCCGAAAATTATTCTGATCAGAAATTAAAAATATTCGACTATAACGATAAGAGCGGATCCCTCATCTTGAAGAACTACAACTTGAGGGCAGAACTACCCGTCACGGTTATTGAAAAGCATACCGGGAAAGAATCGATTGCTACGTTTCGTCCTCACACCTGTACCGTCGCGTCTGCCCTACCATCAGGCGGTGTGGTAGAATAAAAAACAGCATATGACTTTCGGTTGATTGAGGTAGATATGAAGCAAGACGATCGCGCCCTGTTTGACGCGGTTCGACCGGAGCTTAATGGTAATGCTGTTATCTGGAATGACGATCTCGACCTGGCCAGCGATGAGCTGTTTGTAAATGGAAAGGTGCCGCTGATTCACCATCCGCATTAACGATCATTCAATCAACGATTCCAATCCGCAGCCGGCACCGGCACGCTATGCCGCAGTCGTCGTGGACATCCCTGCCCGCGCTTTGGATGAGGCCTTTACCTACCGGGTGCCCGCAGCGCTGCCCGGCGAGGAGGAATTCGGCGCGTTGCAGGTGGGCTGCTGCGTTTTGCTGCGCTTTGGCAACCGGCCGGCGCTGGCCTATGTGGTGGCTTTAAGCGACGTTGCGCCGTCTGAGCTGGCGGAGGACAAGCTTAAATCCCTGGAGCGGCTGCTGTCGCGGCCTTTCTTCTCGCAAAGCTCCGCCGAGCTGGCCCGTTGGATAGCGCGCGAATACGTGGCACCGCTGAGCGAGGCGATACGCCTGTTCACGCCGCCCGGCGCGACCTTTCGCCTGCAACGCGACGCCAGCGGCGAATACCAGCTGGCAACTCCCGGGGCAAAGCCGGTGCAGGACCGCTGGGCAGAGCTGACCGAGGCCGGGCGCGACTTTCAACCGCGGGCAGACGCCGCCCGTCAACAGGCCGTCATCGCTGCCCTGCGCACCGCGCCGATGCGGGTTGCCGAGCTGGGAATCGCGCTTTCCGGCGTGGGCACAACGCTTAAGGCCTTAGAGCGGCGCGGCATGGTGCGCCTCTGGGAGCGCCGCCGCAATCGCGCCGAGCGACCACCGCTGCCACCGAGCCAAGACATCGTAACGCTTACCCCCGGCCAGCGTCAGGCTTTAAAACTTGTGGAGACTGGCCTGGCCTCCCTGGCCTCAAAGCCCGCCCGGTCCGCCACCGCGGGGGACAATGGGGACGGTAGGCGGGGGGACAATGGGGACGGTACGAATCGTCCCATTTTCCGTATTAATTCAAGCGTCGCATGCGGTGTTCGAAAATGGGACGATTCGTATCGTCCCCATTGCCCCCCCCAGGTCATCGTCTTGGACGGCGTTACCGGCTCCGGCAAGACGGAGGTCTATCTACAGGCCATTCGCTCGGTCTTGGCCCGCGGTGGCAGCGCCATCGTCTTGGTGCCGGAGATATCGCTGACGCCGCAGACCGTTGCTCGCTTTCGCTCGCGCTTTGGCGAGCAGGTGGCGGTGCTGCATTCGCGGCTGGCGGCCGGTGAGCGCCTGGACCAGTGGGATCTGTTGCGCGCGGGGCAGGCCCGCGTTGCCGTTGGGGCGCGCTCGGCATTATTTGCGCCGTTGGATAATTTGCAGTTGATTATCATCGACGAGGAGCATGAATCGAGCTACAAGCAGGGCTCCTCGCCGCGCTACGTCAGCCGCGACGTTGCCGTGATGCGGGCGCGGGCAGAGGGTGCGGTTGTCCTGCTCGGCTCGGCCACGCCGTCACTGGAGGCTCTGGAGCGGGTCAGGCGTGGCGAATGGCAGAGCGCTGCTTTACCCGAGCGCTGCTCCGGCAAGCCGCTGCCACCGGTGCGGGTGGTCGATCTGGCGGAGGAGTTTCGCTCGGGTAATACCTCGATGTTCTCCAGATCTCTGCAAACGGCGCTGCTGGAGACTATGGAGCGGCGCGAGAAGGCCGTGCTGCTGCTGAACCGCCGGGGCTTCTCCTCGTTTTTGCTCTGCCGGGACTGTGGCTATGTGCCCAGCTGCGAGAACTGCTCGGTCTCGCTTACCTACCACATTCAGCCGCAGCGACTGAAGTGCCATCACTGCGGCGCTGAGCAGATGGTGCCGCCGGCCTGTCCGCAGTGCGGCAGCCGCTATCTCAAGCAGCTTGGGCCGGGCACGCAGTACGCCTACGACCAGCTGCTGGCGCTGCTGGCACCGGGCACGCCGGTGGTACGGATGGACGCCGACTCGACGCGCGGCAAGGACGCGCATGAGCGGCTGCTGGACAGCTTTGCGGCGGCGCCCTACGGGGTCTTGCTGGGCACCCAGATGATAGCCAAGGGGTTGGACTTTCCCGAGGTGACGCTGGTGGGGGTGCTGATTGCCGACACGACGCTGAAGTTCCCGGACTTTCGGGCCGGCGAGCGCACCTATCAGCTGCTTGAGCAGGTGGCCGGCCGGGCAGGGCGCAAGCAGCTGGACGGGCGGGTGATAGTTCAGAGCTACTGGCCCGAGCATCTGGCGATCCGCGCCGCCGCCGCCCATGACCGCGAGTTGTTCTTAGCCGAGGAGCGGGTCAGTCGCGAGCAGCTGCGCTATCCGCCCTTCGCGCGCCTGGCAAACATTCTTTTCTGGGGGCTTGAGGCGGACGCGGTGAGCAGGGCGGCCTATGCGCTGCGCGAGGCCTTGCAGGAGGCGCTGCTGGGTGCGAGTAGCGGCGCGGCGGCCGGCGGGAACCGGCAGGAGGCCGCCGATGCGGGCTGGCTGGCGGGCGGCGCGGGCGCGGGGCAGTCGGGAGCCGGCGGCAGCGCCGCGCCCACTGCCACGACCGCCGCCACGACCGCTGCCGTGCCCCCAGACTGGCAGGTCATCGGCCCCAGCCCCTGCCTGATCGCTCGCCGCAAGGGAAGCTACCGTTGGCATCTGGTGATAAAGGCACCGCCCGACGCCAACATTTCCGGCTTTGTCGCTCCGATACTGAAGGCCCATCCCTGCGCCGAAGAAGGCGTGCGCGTCGCGGTGGACATCGACCCCTACGATATGATCTGAGGTTAAAATGCGCGCATTACCCACACGTAAACTGGATAAACGCATCACCTGGGTCTGGCGAGCCAGCGCCCTTATCAACACTCTTGTCTGCGCCGCGCCGGTTGTTGGTGCGCTGGTAGCAGCGCGCATCGTTTTGGGTTTTAACGCCGGCGCGGGAGCCGCTTTTGCCGCCTTTGTCTTTAATGTGCTAATCCTTGTCGGCCTGCTGCTTGCCGTTTTGGCCCTGGTCGTTTTTGTGGGTGTCTTCCCAAAGATCCGCTGGCTGCAGTGGCGCTTTGATGTTTTGGAGGAGGAAATTGATATTCAAAAAGGGATTTTCTGGCGCAAACGGATCATCATTCCACTGATCCGCGTGCAGAATGTGGATACCAGGCAGGGACCGGTGATGCGCGCCTTTGGCCTCGCTTCAATCACGGTGGCAACGGCGGCCGGCGA
>JAISMZ010000079.1 GCA_031276475.1 Coriobacteriales bacterium | reverse complement strand
TTGTTGGTGACGGTGACCCAGTAGTAATAGTAGGTGGTCGCGTCCACCGCGGGCGTGGTGTCGCGCAGCACCGAGGAGGTTCCGCCTGCCGAGGCGGGAAGGGCTGTGCCCGTTTTCTTTATCGCGTCTTGTACCGTGGTGCTGGTGGCGGCGTCTGCGACCGGATCCGGATAGGCCTGGGAGCGGTACCACTGGTAGCTCAGGTAGCCGCCGTCGGTGGAGTCGGCGCGCACGTAAAAGCGCGTGGGCGCCTCTTCCGAATAGGTGGCGTCAGCCGGATGCCGCGAGAACTGCGGCACGGCGGCCGGGGCGGCCGCAGCCATAGGCGCAAGGTCTATGGCGACCGACATCGTGGGAACAAGCGACAGCACCAGCAGTGCCGCCAGAGCCGCTCGCAGCAGCTGTCTCATAATGCCTCTGCCCTGCCCCTCGGGGGCTCTGCGGCTGTTGTCGCGCACAGCGTGCAGGTCGCGGGAGCCCCGTCCTTCTCCGCAGGCGACCTTTTGTTCTGTGTTACGTGGCGCACTCATGCTAAACCTCCTGCCACCGAAGTGGACCTGTCTTTTTTGTCCCAGCGCTCCTGTCAGGGGCTCCCGCTTTGGTTGAAGGCCCCCGTCGCGCTTATAGGCCTCTCCCTTACAAGGCGCTCATCGACTCTCAGGGAGGCGCCGATTAATCGGGCCTGCTCGGGCCTGCTCGGGCCTGCTCGGGCCCGGCTGATCTGAGCTTGTCCTGGCCGGTTCTGCCTGCCTTGACAAAACCTTGCTTTGCTGATGAGTCGATTCTTTGCCTATGTTACCACGAAAAACCGCTAAGCGGCAGGCTAATTCACAGATTGTTGTTGCCGTCTATCCGGATGAACGGCATTTATTCGGGTTTTGGGGTGTTTTAAGCCCGTCTTCGCCCCAGGGCTTTTATTGAGCTGCCCGCGACGCCAGTCTCAAACAGTGAGCTGCATGATCGCCTGGGGCAGGGCGGCGACTACGTCTTCGGCCATCACCGAACGGACGCCGAGGCGCTGCTGTGCCCTGCGGCCGGCGCTGCCGTGGAGTCTGACGCCCAAAACAGCTGCGTCGGGAGCGGACAGACCCTGGGCGAGCAGCGAGCCGATGACGCCGCTGAGCACATCTCCCGTCCCGGCCCTGGCCAGCGCCGGTGTTCCACAGTTGAGGGTCAGGCTGCGAGCGGCGCAGGAAATGACGGCAGGCGAAGCCTCCTGGGGGACGCTGGCGGGGGCAGGCGATGCGGTCGCGGTGTCTGCGGAAACGACCGCCTGTGGGGCAGTGGCGGGCGGAGTGGCAGGGACGCAGACTTGCGTGGTTGGGCCCTTTGCCACCACAACGGCGTTCAGGCGCTGGGCCAAAGACAGCGCACCCTCGCAGCGAAAGGCGGTGTTTAGGCGAGCTAACTCGCCAGCGTGAGGGGTGAGGATGGTGGGAGTGGTGAAGGGCGGATACCGTGGGGACGGTTCTTTTGTGTCTGGGCATGACAGAATCGGCTCTTCGGAATCTTCGCGAGACACAAAAGAACCGTCCCCATTATGTCCTGCGCCGTCCCCAGACACAAAAGAACCGTCCCCATTATGTCCCAGGGCGTTTAAGGCGTCGGCGTCCAGCAGCAGCGGGATGTTTCGCTCATCGACAAAGACCAAAAGCGAGCGCACAAAGGCCGTGGTGGCTGTTGTGGTGAGGATGCCGGGGCCACAGACGATGGCGTTAACGTGGCGGAGCTCGGCGACGATGCCCGCCAACGCATCGGCCGCGAAGGTACCGGTAGGCTCACCGGGCGGTGGAGCGGTGAGCGGTGCGGCCGCTGGGATGTGTGTGGCTGTGGCGGCGATGACCGGAATGGAAAGCAGGTGCGCGCGGGCGGCGGGGGCGGCGGGGGCGGGCACGGCGAGGGTCACGTAGCCGGCGCCGGTGCGGGCAGCAGCAAGAGCGGTGAGCACGGCGGCGCCGGGATAGCGCTCGCTGCCCGCCAGCACCAGCAGGCTCCCGCGCGTGTATTTGTTGGCATCCGGCGAAATGGCGGGCAGCGACGCGGACGGGGGCGCAGTCGGCGGGTGTTGCAGCGTCACTGGGTTGTCCCCGGCGTAGCGGCCTGCTGCTCGGGCTGCTGCTCGGGCCCCTCCCCTGCCTGCTGCTCTTTGATGCGCGCGTCCATGTCGTCGAGTAGAGCGCGCATCTCCTTGAACTGAGCGCTGATCTCCTCCATGGGATCGTGCCGCTTGTCTAGGCGCGGACGGTCGCTGGCCTTGATCGCCACGGCCGAAGCCACGCCCACCTGGTGGGTGTAGGAGAGCGACAGCTGCACCTCCACGACGTCCTCCTCCACAGCTAATGCGGCGGCGGCACCATGAAGCAGCGGCACGGGGCGGCCGAAGCGATCGTGACTGACCTCCACGTCGGCGTAGCCGATTCCAGCAAAGCCGCGACCCAGGGCCTTGAGCACCGCCTCCCTGGCGGCAAAGAACAGTGCATAATGGGCCGCTGGGTTGGCTTTGGAGTTGGCGTAGCGGCGCTCCTCTTCGCTGAAGACGCGCTGGGCGAAGCGCGGCGTGCGTTGCAGGATGCGTTCCATGCGGGCGATCTCGATGATGTCAACACCGAGCCCGGCCTGCGACGTGGCGCCCTTGCCCTGGCGGATGACCGCGTTGACGGTCGCTTCGGTGCGCTTGGAGCGGGCCATCGCCTTGCCCTACTCCACCGTCACCGATTTGGCCAGATTGCGCGGCTGATCAACGTCGCAGCCGCGGGCACAGGCGATGGCGCGGGCAAACAGTTGCAGCGGCACGCTGGCCAGGATCGGGCTGAGGCATTCGCGCACCGGCGGGATGGAGATTACGCGCTCGGTGAGTTCGGCGATGCGCTTATCACCGGCGGTGGCCAGGGCAACAACGCGAGCGCCGCGGGCGATGACCTCCTCAATGTTGGCCAGAGTCTTGTCGTAAGTCGCGCTTTGGGCGGCAACGACGACGACCGGCGTGGCCTTTGTGGGGTCGTCCAGGCCGTCGGGGTCAATCAGCGCGATTGGGCCATGCTTTATCTCGCCGGCGGAGAATGCCTCGGCGTGCAGGTAGCTGATCTCTTTGAGCTTGAGCGCGCCCTCATAACAGGTGGTCGCGCCGACCCCGCGGCCGATGAAGAGCACGGTCTGGGCATCTTTGCAGGCCTCGGCGCAGCGCTCGATGGCGGTGGTGTCGGCCAATATTTCCTCAATCTGGGCGGGCAGCTTCTGAATGTCAGCGTATATCTCGCTCACCTGGGCGGTGCTGAGAAAACCGCGGTGATAGCCCAGGTGCAGGGCCAGCAGGGTAAGCATCGCCACCTGGCCGAGGAAGGACTTGGTGGCGGCAACCGCGACCTCCAGATTAGCCTTGATATAGATAACTGCGTTGGCCTCCAGCGTGATGCGCGAACCGACGACATTGGTCAGCCCAACCACGAAGGCCCCCGCCCGACGCGCCAGTTTGACAGCCTCCAGCGTGTCTGCCGTCTCGCCGCTTTGGGAGATGGCGATGACCAGCGTGCGCGGCGTGACTATCGGGTCGCGGTAGCGAAACTCGCTGGCCACCTCAACGTCCACCGGCAGGCGCGCCCAGGCCTCGATCAGGTTGCGGCCGATCAGCCCGGCGTGATATGAGGTGCCGCAGGCGATGACCTGAATGCGGTCGAGGTTGGCGAAGTCGCGGTCTGAGAAGGGCAGCTCCTCAAAGACGAGGCCGGGGTTCTCCACAGCAAAACGACCGCTTATCGTGTCGCGCAGCACGCGTGGCTGCTCGTGGATCTCCTTGAGCATGAAGTCGGGGTAGCCGCCGCGCTCGGCCTGCTCCAGGCTCCACTCCACCCGCACCTGGGTGGGCACGTAGTGGCTGCCGGCGGGGTCGTAGCATTCCACGCGGCCGTCGGCGTGGAGGACGGCCAGGTCGCGGTCGCCCAGGTAGATGACGTCGCGGGTGTGCTCGAGCAGCGCCGGCGTGTCCGAGGCGGCCAGGGCACCGTAGGCGCAACTGCCCAGCACCAGCGGCGCGTCGTTGCGCGTGACGACGATGCGGTCGGGGTGCGCGGCGTGAACCGCCGCCAGAGCAAAGGAGCCGGAGAGTCGCTGCAGCGCCTGGCGCACGGCCTCGGCGAGGTTGCCCTGGTAGTAGTGCTCAATGAGATGGGCGGCGACCTCGGTGTCGGTCTGCGAGGCAAAAGTGTGGCCGGCGGCGACGAGCTCTGCGCGCAGGGCCGTATGGTTCTCGATGATGCCGTTGTGGACGACAGCCAGCTTGCCGCTGCAGTCGCGATGCGGGTGGGCGTTGGCCTCGGAGGGAACGCCGTGCGTGGCCCAGCGCGTATGACCGATGCCGGTGGTGCCGGCAGGCGCGGGGGCGCTCGAAGACGTGGGTGCGACGGGCGCCTCGCGACCAGGGGCGGCTGTCTCGCGGCCAAGGGCGGCGGCCAGCTGCGCGACCTTGCCCTTGCGGCGCACGCAGATGAGCTCGTTGGCGCGGGGCACCAACGCAACACCCGCGCTGTCGTAGCCGCGATATTCCAGACGCCGCAGGCCGCCTAAAAGGACGTCTACCGCATCAATTGTTCCGGTGAATGCAACGATGCCACACATAGGCGTCTATTTTACACCAACCTGATCTCTCCGTGGCGGCGGGCGGCTGTGGACGGCAGGTGAGTGACGAGAGCGATTGGTAAAAAGAAACTACTAGACATACTCCAATAGATATGCTATGCTGTATCAGTCTGAAGCACAGGTAGCTCCTCAGCTACAAAGAACGACTCGGGGCGCAGCCCGGGTCGTTCTTATTTTTTGGGTTATAGGGTTATAGGGGATTATAGGGTTATAGGAGAAAGCGGCTGATGCCGGCGCGCCTGATGGTGGTGCTTGGTGCTTTCAGACAGCGAAGTGCTTCCCGGTCAAAGTCACTCCCCCTGCCCCCGGCTTCGCCCCCGAAGCCCTTCGCTGTCTGCCCCACCTGATTGCCCTCTAGAGAAGAGGAGACTGCCTTGCAACAATCATTCTATGGGGCTGAAAGGGAAATGTGAAGCCCCGTCTATCCGGATGAACGGCATCTGCCTCATTGTAAAATAAAGCTACCTGTTGCTTTTATAGTGCGCCGTCGCTTTCCAAAGGACTGGCTGGTGGCGGAAATGGCTGTAATCGAGTCTCCCCATGTGCCGCTTGCCCCCTCTTTTACTACCGTTTACCGGGGTTGCTCGTCTTGGGGCCCCGCTATCTGTTTCTCAGCGCCCCCGTCGCACGGCCAGCGGCGCCTCCATCGTGCTTCTATCGTGCCTCCATCACGCAACCATCACGCAACCATCGCTACACCCAGCCGTACCCCTCGTTTGCCTATCGGCTCTGAATGAATTGCGCCCATTGGGTTTCGTAGGCTTGGCGTTTTGGAGAAAGCAGCTGCGGCACTTCGGCATCAGAAACAGAGTCGCCACGCGCCGCCTCCAGCGCGCCGCCGATGCTCTGCATCTGTTGAGCCACCCGCTGTCCCTGCTTGATGACGTCCCGCGTGGTGTCTAAAATCTGAGAGACCTGATGTTCTAACTCATTGCGAATCTTCGGACTGAAGGCGATAAGCGTGGCAACTGCGGTTCCGACAACCACCATGCCGCCAATAAACGAAAATGTCTTTGCATTTAACAATTTTCCGTCCTTATCCTCGGGTGGCGCCGTCTCCTGCCTGTTCGTTAGATTTCGAGGCAATTTGCCCCAGATCTGTTTGAGGAAGCAGCGCCGCTGTTTGCGACAATGGCGTCGTTCGCCCTGGCGAAGCTTAAGGCAAAATGGTCGAAAGATGGCGTATCGTGATTAATCGGTGCCTCCCTGGCTTTCAGAGAGGCGCCGAGATGCCGACGCATCCAAGGCCGCAAGACGATCTTCGGCCGACCGATAGCGCCTTGTCGTCTGCGAGACGTCAGCGAACGATCGGGCGGCCGGAGGGGCAGCCGACTGTCCCTCGGCGCCTGTTGCGGTTGCCTGAGCCGCGCTCGCGTTAGCCGCTGCCCGTGGCTCAAGCAGGCCATAGACCCGCTGGAGGTCCTCTTCATCCTTAAATTCGATTTCTATCTTGTTTTTACCGCGCACACTTTTTACGCGGACATTGGTTCCCAGAGCCTGGCGCAGCTTGCGAGCAACCATCAAAAAGGAGCGTGGCGAGGGCGCGCGTCGCGTGCGCTCAAACTCCTGCGTGCCATAGAGGCGGGCAAGATTTTCGGTCTCGCGTACCGACAGGTGCTCGTCGGCGACCTTCTTAGCCAGTCGCAGCCGTGCCTCCTCATCAGCCACTGTTAAGACGGCGCGCCCGTGCCCGGCCGTCAGCGCCCCTTCAAAAAGCATGTCCTGCACTTCTTCTGGTAATTCCAGCAAGCGCAAGGCGTTGGAGATGGTAGTGGGGCGCTTTGAGACCGCTTTGGCAAGATCCTTCTGCATGCCACCACTGAGATCGAGCAGGCGTCGATAGCCCCGTGCCTCTTCGATGGGGTTGAGGTTATCTCGCTGCAGATTCTCCACCAAAGCTATCTGCTGGGCCTCAGTATCGCCCACAAAAAGCACCTTGGCAGGAATGGTGTCCCTGTTCAGCCGCTTACAGGCCTGCCAGCGGCGCTCACCGGCGATAATTTGATAGCCGCTCTCATAGGGGCGCACCAAAATAGGCTGGAGAAGGCCGTCCTTCTCGATAGAGGCCATCAGTTCCTCTATCCGCTCCTCGGAAAAGTCTATGCGTGGTTGATCTGGATTGGGAGAGATGGTGCCGATTTGAATTTCCAGATAGTCCACGTTTGAGCCGGTCTCTGAAGAGGCGTTGCCGAGAAGCGCTCCCAAACCCTTGCCAAGTCCACCTTTAGCCACGACTGATCACTTCCTTCGCAAGTTCGCGGTAGGCTCGTGCACCTTTTCCGCTCGGATTATAGGTAAGTATCGACTGCCCATAGCTGGGTGCTTCTGCCAGTCGTATTGAACGCGGTATCCTTGTGAGAAATACCTTGTCGCCAAAAAAGCCTTCGACTTCCTCGATAACCTGACGGCCCAGCGTTGTACGACTGTCATACATCGTCATCACCACACCGAGAATGTCCAACTCCTTGTTCATGCGCGTTTTGACAATCTTTTCTGTCTCGAGGAGTTTTGTCAGGCCCTCAAGCGCATAGAATTCACACTGAATGGGGATGATCAGCCTTTGCGCGGCCGTCAGCCCGTTAATCGTCAGTTGCCCCAGCGACGGCGGGCAGTCGATAATAATGTAGTCGTAGTTGCCCCTGATTGGTTCCAGCATCTCTACCAGTCGGCGCTCGCGTGCGTATTCGCTCATCAGCTCAACCTCTGCGCCAGCCAGGTTGATGGTTGCCGGAATGACGTCGACTCCCTCCGCAATCCCGTGAACGATCAGATCTTCCGCTTTTTCGCCGTTGATCAGACCGTCGTAAACGCACTTCATGCCCGTGCTTTTCTCAACGCCCAAGCCGCTTGTCGCGTTTCCCTGGGGGTCGAGGTCGACCAGGAGGACGCGGTTGTCCAGCTCGCCGAGGGCGGCAGCCAGATTCACTGCTGTTGTCGTTTTGCCGACACCGCCTTTTTGGTTGATTATTGCGATGATGAGTTCTTTGTGTTCTGCCCGATTCGTTTTCATCACCAGCCTTCGTCTGGATTGTTGTTGATGACAGTATAGTGGTTGTTTTTTCTGAGCGCAATGGTGGGGGGTGGCAGTTGGCCACTGCGGGGCTGGCTTGCTGCCGTTGGCGGAGGGCAGCTG
>JAISMZ010000043.1 GCA_031276475.1 Coriobacteriales bacterium | reverse complement strand
TCATCGCCAGCAACCTCGGTTCCCCGGGCTCACCGCTGCCGCTCCCCGGCTTTCAGTTCCTTGACACCTGGGTTTTTCCACCGTTGGCGCTGGTGACTACCTTCGTCTTATCACACCTCTCGTTTCGCTTTGTAGAGGCGCCGTTTACCAGCGCCGGAAAGGCGGCGCGCAGGGCAGCGGCGGCGGCGCGCAAGGAGGAGGCGGCGCGCAGGGCAGCGGCTCAGGCTGTGGAGGAGGGCGCGGCGGCGGCAGCAGCGACTGACGACACTGCGCAGGCGCTTGCAGCCAGCGATACGATGCCAACCGCACAAGCAGCGCTGCACCAGGAGTCAGGGGACGTCACAACGGCTTCGCAAAAGGAGATGCACCACAGCCTCGCAACGCTCCCGCCCATTGATTTTCCTCAGGAGGCCGAAGGCGCCAAAGACACGGGGCCGCTGCCGCTGCCACAAACGGATGAGAGCGATGTTACCGAGGACACCGATCAGCTGCCGCCAGCAAAAACACTCCCCCTGATGAAGGAGGGCGGCAATCGTCGTGGCGCGCGCATCATTGCCCTGGCTGCGTCGCTGGCCCTGCTGGCGGTTGGCGCCTTTGCCATCCTCAGCGCGCCAGCACAAAACACGGTCACCGCCACCAACGAAGAAGAGCTGCTCGACCTCGACGTCGCTCAGATAAGCTCCCTCAGCACCCGCCTGAACAACCTGCGCCTGGAACCGGTCGTCGGCATGGGCACAGCGGCCGGACTGCCACTGCCGCCTTCGGCGGGCGGCGGGCCTGGCGAAGCGCCTCCCGTAGCGATCGAGAATATGGAAGGGCGCGTGCGCGGCGACGCGGACGGTGCGGCGGGTACCATCACGGTACTCGGTGACTCGGTCTGCCTGGGCGCGGTGCCGCAGATTGAAGAACTCACGGGCGCCTATGTGGACGCCGACGGCTATCGTAAGATGCAGGATGCGGTACCTTTGGTAGAGGGCCTTCAGGTTTCGGGGGCGCTGGGAGAATACGTGGTCATCGCAATGGCCACCAATATCTTTCCCAACTCTATTGAAAAGACCCAGGAGATCATCGACAACCTCGAGCCGGGGCATCATCTGATTTTTGTCACCGCCTACGGCATCGACCTTGAGTTTTATGGCCTCGACGCCTTTTTGCGCGAACTGCCCAGTCGCTATCCCTGGATCAGCCTCGCCGACTGGAACGCCTACATCTCCAACCACGCTGACCTGCTCAGTCCCGACGGCATCCACACCGGTGCCCCTGAATCCCGCATCATCTACGCCCAGTGCATCCTCGACGCGGTGCGCGCGGCTCAGGGAGGGCCGAGGTCGTGAGGATCCTTTTGCACACCGCCGCCGCTCCTGCGCCTGCCGTTGAACCGCCCCCACCCTCGACTTCTCCGCGATGCGTTGTTGGCAAGGTTGCGTTTGCCATCCTCTACACGCTCTTCGTGCTGGCCTGTCTGCTTTTTGCCCTCGGCGCGCTCACGCCGCTGGCACCCACCGAGCAGAAGACCTCCGCTGTTGACGCTCACGGCAACGCCTATTCCGGCAGCTACCGCGCTTTTGATGCCGAGTACCTTGGCAACGTCGAGGTTGTTTTTTCGCTGGGCAACAGCTATCGAGGCGGGTTCTCAGGCCACCGCTTTAACGGTCAGGGGACCTTCACGGGCTTTGGCGGTTGGGTTCTTGAAGGCAGCTTCGTTAACGGTCGTCTGAATGGGCAGGGCAGTTACACCGGCACAGACGGCACCACCTATCGTGGCGAGTTTCACAACTCCGTACCCGATGGCTCAGGCGTACTGATCTCGGCAGCCGGCTGGAAGTACGAGGGTCTCTTCTCTGGCGGAAAGATCGCCGGAGAGGGTGTTTTCACGGCTGCCGACGGCAGTGTTTATCAGGGCAACTTTGTGGACGGCTTTGCCAACGGCGCCGGCAAGGTAACCAGCGAGGCATGGTCTTACACGGGCGATTTTACGATGGGCTTTCGCAACGGCCACGGCGTCCTTACCTACGCAGACGGCGAGACTTACGAGGCCACCTGGCAAGCGGGCTATCCCACAACGCCATCCCCCTGACACACATCTTTCTGTGCGAACTCTGCGCTAACCAGTCGCCGCCGGTTTCTTTCTGGCAGGTTTATTGGCGGCGGTAGACTTGCGAGCCTGCGGCTTACGGGCAGCGCGAGGCTTCCCGCCGGCAGCGGCCTTGGCGGCCTTCTCCTCAGCAGCCTGAATGTTTAGTGGACACTGCGGATTGGGACAGATCTCCCACGGTCCGCGCCGCGTGGCAATGGTCGCCTTGGGCGCGCCGCAGGCTTCGCAGGCAACGCCGGTGGCGGTCAGGGTACCACGCTGGGGCAATGGATAGGAGGTCTTGCATTGCTCGTAATTGGTGCAGCGGGCAAAGCGCTTGAGGGTGCGCGGAGAGCGCTGGCCAATGATCGTGCCCTCGCGGCCCTCGGCGGCGCAGGTCGGACAGGGGCCAAGCGGTATTTCCGGCTCCTGATTGGAGGGGCAGGCAGGATCGACGCAACGGGTCAGCGGCTTTTGGCGGAACTGAATGACCTTGATCTGCGGCTTTCCGCAGGCGGGGCAGGGCTCCTCCACAGCTTCTATCTTGCCCTGCGGCACCGGATAGGTAACGTCACATTCCGGCCAGGCCGAGCAGCCGATGAAGTTGGAGCGCGTCTTGGCGGAGGACTTGAGCAGCAGGTCAGCGCCGCATTTGGGGCATTTGCCCACACGGGCGTCGGCCACCACGGCGTCGGCCAGGGCGCCGCCGACCTCCTCCTTGCGCGGGATAAGCTCAGCCATCACGTTGGCCAGAAGCGCGCGCGAATGACCCACCACGCGGTCGCGCGTTGAGGCGCCCTCGGCGATGGCGTTCATCTCGCCTTCCAGCTCGGCGGTCATGTCCGGCGTGGTGATGTGCGGCGCCCACTCGCCGAGCGCCTTGATCACGGCGATGCCCAGCTGGGTGGGCTCCACGGGGTCGTTTTGCACGTAGCGCACCTCGGTCAGGCGCTCGATGATTGAATGGCGCGTGGACTTGGTGCCCAGCCCGCGCTTCTCCATCTCCTGGATCAGCCGGCCCGCCGAGTAGCGCGACGGTGGCTCGGTCTGCTTTTTGGCGAGCGTCGCGCCGAGGAAGGCCACCTCCTGGCCCTGGATGAGCGCCGGCAGCTGCTCATCCTTCTTCAGGCCGTAAGGGTAGATGGCGCGAAATCCCGGCGTGGCCAAAACATCGCCCTTGGCCACAAAGGGCTCGCCGGCAATGTTGGCGGTGACCTTGGTGCCCTCCATCGTGGCGGCGCTGCCCAGCGTGGCCAGAAAGCGGCGGGCGATGAGGTTGTAGAGCTTCCACTCCTCGGGCTTGAGCTGCTCCGGGTTGGCGGCCTGGGTGGGATAGATCGGCGGGTGGTCGGTGGTGAAGGTCTTACCGCGCGTCGCCGTGAGCGCGCCGGGCTTTGCCAGCAGGCCGGCGATGTAGGGGGCAAAGGCCGGGTTGCCCTTAAGCTCGGCGGCGGTAGCACGCAGGTCGAGGGTGTCGGGGTAGACGGTATTATCCACACGGGGATAACTGATGTAGCCGGCCATGTACAGCGACTCGGCGATGCGCATCGTGCGGGCGGGGCTGAGGCCCTCGGCGGCGGCGGCGGCCTGCAGCGAGGTGGTGTTAAAGGGGGCCGGCGGCGGTACCTTGCGGGATTTCTTCTCCACGGCGGTTATTGTTGCTCGCGTAGCCTTTTGCACGGCGGCGTAGGCGGCGTTGGCGGCGGCCTCGTCCTTAAAGCGCTCGGTGGCGTGCGTGGCCTCAAAGCGGGTGGCGGAGTCGGCGGCGGGGGCGGCGGGGGCGGCGGCTGCTCCGGCGGCAGCGTCGCGGGCGGGGGCAGGCTCAGCTGTGGAGGAGGTCGGGGCATCCGGACTTCCGTCCAGCGTGGCCTTGAGCACCCAGTAGTCCTCGGGCACAAAGGCGTTGCGCTGCTCCTCGCGCTGCACCACCAGGGCCAGCGTGGGCGTCTGCACACGCCCGGAGGGGCGGACGTTGCCGATCCCGGAGAAGCGTACACGAGTAAGATATCGTGTTAGCACCGCGCCCCAGATCAGGTCGATCCACTGGCGGCACTCGCCGGCCTGAGCGAGATTGGTGTCCAGCTCGGTGAGGTTGGCAAAGGCGCCGAGGATCTCCTCCTTGGTAAACGACGAGTAGCGGGCGCGCCGCGCGCTGAGTGCGGGATTGGCGTTGAGCACCACGCCGAGTGCGTCGGCGCCGATCAGCTCGCCCTCGCGGTCGAAGTCGGTGGCGATGATCACGCTTTGCGCCTTGCCGGCCAGGCTGCGCATCGAGCGGATGATGCCCTTCTCCGCCGGCAGCTTCTCCAACGGCCCAAAAACCAGGTAGGGCAGACCTTCGATCTTCCAGGTCTTGAGGTCGACGCTGTCCTCAGAAAACGGCTTGCGCTTCTTAAACGGCGGACGGGGCAGCGTGGCGGGCAGCTCGGCGGGGATGATCTCGCCGTTGGCGTCCACACCAAACCAGCCGCGGCGCTTGGAGTAACTGAGGCTGGGCACGAAGTCCACCTCGAGGATGTGGCCGCGCAAACCGATGGTCACCCAATCCTCGCCGCCACGACTGAAGCGGTAGACGGGCGTGTCGTAGACCTTGTCGGCTTTCGCCCGGCCCTCCGCCAGCAGCTCGGCGATGCGCTTTGCGGCGTCGTTCTTCTCGGTGATCACCAGTTGCACGGGGTTACTCCTTGCTGCTCGGGGGGGGGCGGAGAATGGGCCGCGGGGGCGGGCCGGGGGCGGAGGGTCGTGAGGCTGGGG
>JAISMZ010000238.1 GCA_031276475.1 Coriobacteriales bacterium | reverse complement strand
CAAACATCAAAGAAGCCATACGCGAGAGCTACGAGCAGGCCCTGTCGCCAGAGACAAAAAAGACCGTCTCCCTGCGTCGGGAACTGACACCGGCAGAACGTGACGCGTTGAAGTCTGCCAAAGAACTCGATTTGGCCTGCTTATAGCAGGCAACCAAAGCGCGTCGCACACTGCAGTTGCAGAACGGTATAGAACCCACGCGAATTGGAAGTTGAGTGCTCGGGTGAGTTGACCTGCCCGGCTTGCTGGTTTACAATCGTAAACACAGGGTATGTGGCCTATGCGTGAAAAGGAGTTGACGGTGGGAACAGTAGCAACCAGATTGCCGGATGAGACCCGTGCCTATCTCACTGAGATGGCGCAGGCTCACAATCAGAGCGTCTCGGAGTTTCTCCGCCAGATTGTCGAGGAGTATCTGGACGATCAGCTCGACCTCGCGCTCGTCGATGAGTACCGGGACTGGCAGCGGGACAACCCTCAGGCTGCAACCTACTCACTGGACGAGGCCAGGGAGGTTTGGGGGCTTTAGATGTATACGGTGCGCCTCTCGCAAAAGGCAGTTGAGGCAGTGGCCAGATTGGACGTGAGCCAGCGACGGATCATCTCCAGATGGGTGGAGAAGCACCTTGAGGGCTGCGTTGACCCCCGCGCCAGCGGCAAGGCATTGCAAGGCCCGCTCAAAGGCCTTTGGCGTTATCGGGTTGGCGACTACCGTCTGATAGCGCAAATCCATGACCAAGAGGTTTACATCGAAATCGTCAACATTGGACACCGTCGACAGATATACAGCCGTTGACTGCGGCAATGGGCGAAAACACAGGAGCACGAACAGAATACCGTTTACGACATCAGCTTTTTGGCGAGGTCGGCTATGGGGTTGTGCTCGGCGGCTCCCGTGATGGCTCCTGCGGCGGCTGCCGTGCCAGCTACCACGCCTGCTGCGCCGCCCGCAGCGCTCCCGCCACCGCTGCCCGGGAGGTTGAAGCTGTCGCCGAATGAGCTTGGCAGAACCACGACCCCGCCGTTGCCGGCCTTGACGCTCTCGTAGACCAGGCTCATGGTGCGCAGCTGCAGGGCCAGCTCGTCCCTGCTGTAGACCTTGGCGGCACCTGAGAACATCTCGGAGATGTCCTGCTCTATCTCCGCGAGGATGACGCGGGCGTTGCGCTCCCGCTCGGCCTGGGCCTCCCGCGACATGGAGTCCTGCAGCTCCTTGGGGATAAGGATGTCGCGGATCTCCACGCTGATGATGGTGATGCCCCACGCCTCGGTCTTTTGCGCGATGGTCTCCTGAAGCTCATGGTCAAGCTGGTCGCGGCGGGTGGCGACCTCGGCGATGCTCAGCGAGCCCACGGCGTTGCGCATCGTGGTCTGGGCTATCCACGACACGGCCCGCGGATAATCCTCCACCTCGGTGCACGCCTTTTGCGGGTTCCACACCATCCAGAACAGCACGGCATCCACGTCCACGGGGACCAGGTCGGCAGTCAGGGTCTCCTCGGCGCCAAAGGGGGTCGCCATCGTGCGCTGGTCAACGCGCGCGGCGATGAACTCCACAAGCGGGACGGTGAAAAACAGCCCCGGCCCGGCGACGCGCACGAGGCGGCCAAAGCGCATGACCACGCATCGCTCCCAATCCATCGCCACGTGGACGACATTGAGGGCAAGCAGCGCCGCCAGCAGGGCGACAAAGATGGCGGCCGCATCGACGCTCTGGCGAAGGACGGCGAAGGGGACGATGACCGCGGCAAAGACGGTGCTGAACAGCGCGGTGTTGAACAGGTAGACACCGTTGCGGCTCGTCTTGCGGTTGCCCTTGCCGGTCGCCGCCTCCAGATTGAAGTCGTTGCGTAGCGGGCGCGCCGACTCTGCGCCATCGGATGCCTGCGCCAAGCGCCTGTCCTTCTCCTTCATCCTCGCTCACCTTTCCCTTTCTCCGGTGGCCGCGCTTTGGCGACCGCACCTTGACGCCTCTCGACCAGCTTGATAACGTCGCGCGGGGTCAGCCCCAGCTCCTTCATCCTCGCGAGGTACTCGTCGGTGATAAGCTCGGTGGTGGTGCTCGCCGCGCCCGCTGCCCCCTCGAACTCGATGACGAACGTGCCCTGCCCGCGGCGCGACACGATGTAGCCGTCGCGCTCAAGCCCCTGGTAGACCTTGTTGACGGTGTTGTAGTTTATCTTCAGCATGATCGCCATCTTGTGCACCGTAGGCAGCTGGTCGCCCACGGCGTAATGGCCGGAGGTGATGAGGAAGATCAACCGGTTGCGCAGCTGCACCCAGACCGGTATCCCGCTTTTCTCGTCTATCGCAAAATCATCCATATACCCAATCACCAATTACCCAATCACCAGTCGCGCGCCGGGAAAGGCCCCGCCAAGCGGGGCTCAGGCCACCACGAGGCCAAGGCCCATGCTCGGATGCGCTCCCACGGTCAGAAAACAGAACCGCAGCGCCAGCCCGCCCGCCATGCACGCAAGCGCATAGGCCGCCGTCGAGTTCCAGGTCGCCCTGCCGCGCAGCAC
Source organism: Coriobacteriales bacterium (assembly GCA_031276475.1). Taxonomy (GTDB): domain Bacteria; phylum Actinomycetota; class Coriobacteriia; order Coriobacteriales; family UBA8131; genus JAISMZ01. The sequence continues at coordinate 1,004 of JAISMZ010000238.1, read as the reverse complement.
AAGCTCCAGGCCGAGCGGCAGTGCCAGGCCAACCGCGACCACTCCGCCCCAAAACGCCAGGGAGCAGTCGCCGCTGAGCAGGCGGGCGACGCCGGCCGAGGCAGCCTGCGTGCCGCCAGCCATAAGCACCAGATAGCCGATGAGCACGGCGAGCTCCAGCACGAGCAGCGGAAGATGTGCCTTGGTCAGGCGGACAAAGGGACGCAGCGGGATGCCGCGGGGCTGATGGAGGAAGCCGAGCAGAAGGAGAAGCGCCACGCCGCAGGAAAGCGACGAGAGCATAAAGAGCAGCGGAAGCAGAGGCGAAGCGAGAAAATGCAGGGAGCTCAGGCTTTGGATGAACAGGCCGGTGTAGAGCATGACGCTTGCGGCGCTTGCGGCCGTCGCCCAGCGGAGCGCGATGTGCAGGGCGGTGGGCACCGCAGCGGCAAAGCGCAGCCGCACCTGCAGCTGCAGGGCGGCACATACCGTGAAGGCCAGCACCGACCAGGCGCCTATCGTCAGCGCGTTGGGACTGGGGTGCAGGACAAAGGCCAGGATGCGGTCGGGGCGGCCGAGGTCGAAAAAGAGGAACAGGGCGCCCAGGACGGTGAGGGCGATGCCAAGGAAAAGGCCGGGCGCCACAAACGGGCGGTACTGCGTGAAGAACCACGGCCTGAAACGCCTCAGGAAGCTGTCGATGACAAAAACGACAAAGGCCAGGCCGCTCCCCGCCCCCGCGAAGAAGATATACCATATGGCGCTTTGGCTGAACATAGGGTAAGCATAGCACAGCAACAGGGCATCATGCAGGGAAAACCTATTTACTTATGAAATTCGGAAAAGGCCGAGCCGGGCGGCGGAAGCGTTCGCGGTGGCGGGGCGGGCGGGAACGGGGCGGCGGCATTATGCGAACGGACGACGTTGTACGGGCGGGGCGGCCCCCCTTCCCCTGCCATATGCGTGGCCGATGCCCTACAGCCGCTCGATCTCCTCAAGCAGGGCATCGATGATCTGGGGCTCGT
>JAISMZ010000075.1 GCA_031276475.1 Coriobacteriales bacterium | reverse complement strand
ATATCCTCGATTCCGGGCTGACGCTGACCTATCTGCTTAAGAGCATTAAGGCGCGGCGGCCGGAGTCTGTTGCGGTGGCCACGCTGCTGTACAAACAGGGCAAACAGCAGGCGCAGATCGACCCGCGCTATGTGGGTTTTGTCTGTCCGGACGAATTTGTGGTAGGCTATGGGCTGGATTATTCCGAACGCTACCGCAATTTGCCCTATATCGGTGTCCTCGACGAAAAGGTCTATACATGAACAACAATTCAAAGCGTCGCATCTGGATAATTTACAGCGCGATACTGCTGATCCTGTTCTTCTTAATTGCTTCGCAGTTTGTTAATTTCTCTGCGCCGCCCAAAGCCGATCAGCTGACCACCAGCGAGTTTACTCAGGCGGTAAAGAAAGGCGATGTTACCAAGGTCACCTTCAACGCTGTGTCGGGAACGTTGGAGGGCGACTACCTGAAGGACGGCGAGAAGGATCCAGAAAAGGCCACGCCGTTTACCTCCACCTATGTAGGCAGCGATGCGCTTACCGAGATGATGGCCGAGCACCCCGAGGTGGTCTTTAACATCAACGTTGCCGACCCCGATTTCTGGGTCTCGGTACTCGGCTACGTATTGCCCGTGATAATTTTTGGCGCGCTGATCTGGTTTTTCTTCACACAGTTTAATCAAGCTAACAACAAGCAGATGCAGTTTGGCAAGGCAAAGGCCAAAAAGACCGAGGCCGAGCGGCCCAAGACAAAGTTCAGCGACGTCGCCGGGATAGACGAGGCGGTGGAGGAACTACAAGAGATTAAAGAATTTCTCTCCAACCCACAACGATTTCAGGATCTGGGTGCCCGCATTCCCCATGGCGTGTTGCTGGTGGGCCCGCCCGGCACCGGCAAAACCTTGCTGGCTCGGGCCGTAGCCGGAGAGGCCGGCGTGCCGTTTTTCTCGATATCCGGGTCAGATTTTGTGGAGATGTTCGTCGGTGTGGGCGCTTCGCGGGTGCGCGATCTCTTTGAGAAGGCCAAACAGTCCTCGCCGAGCATCATCTTCATCGACGAGATTGACGCCGTTGGGCGCCAGCGCGGCGCCGGTTTGGGCGGTGGCCACGATGAGCGTGAGCAGACCCTCAACCAGCTGTTGGTAGAGATGGACGGTTTTGAGGAGAACTCCTCGGTGATCTTGATTGCGGCTACCAACCGCGCCGACATCCTCGACCCGGCACTGCTGCGCCCCGGCCGCTTTGATAGGCAGATCGTTGTTGACCGTCCCGACCTGAAGGGTCGCGAGCAGATACTGCGCGTGCACTCGGCGGGCAAGCCGTTGGCCCACAGCGTCGACCTGGGGCGCCTGGCGCGGCTGACCCCCGGCTTTACGGGTGCCGATTTGGCCAACCTGATGAATGAGGCCGCGCTGCTAACCGCCCGCAAAGGCAAAAAACTGGTGACGATGACCGAGCTTTCCGAGGCGATGGAGCGCGAGATTGCCGGCCCGGAGCGCAAGGGCAGGGTGATAACCGAGAAGGAGCGACGGACCATCGCCTACCACGAAAGCGGACACGCCCTGGTGGGGCATCTGCTGGAGAATTCTGACCCGGTGCATAAGATATCAATCATCAGCCGCGGCCAGGCTTTAGGCTACACCTTGTCGCTGCCCACGGAGGACCGCTTTTTAAACACCCGCGAGGAGATGTATGACGATCTGGCGGTATTCCTCGGCGGCCGTGTGGCCGAAGAGCTGTTCTGCGACGACATAACCACGGGTGCCTCCAACGACCTGGAGCGGGCCACCAAGATGGCCAAGCAGATGGTCACCCGCTATGGCATGACCGAGGCTTTGGGCACGCAGGTCTACGGCGAGGCCAACCATGAGGTCTTTCTCGGACGCGACTACGGAGCAACGCCCGACTACAGCGAGGCTACGGCTCAGCGCATAGACGAGGAAGTTGCCAAGATCATGGCCAAGGCGCACGACCGCGCCTATCAGGTGTTAAAAGATAACGCGGAGCAGATCGAGCTGATGGTGTCGGTGCTGATGGAGCGCGAGACGGTGGAAAGCGATGCCCTGGAGGCACTGCTGAATAACACCTGGGACGAGTATTTTAAGCATGAAGACGAGATCTTGGCGCGCAAGGCTGCTGAGCTGAAGCGACAGGAGAAGGAAGACGAGCGCCGGCGTCTGGAACAGCAGCAGGCTGAGGCAGCCGCCGCCGGGCAGCCAGGAGCCGGCCCGAGCGCGCCGCCGCCCGTTGGCGCACGACGCTACACGCTCGACGATATCTTCTCCGGCAAAGTTACTCCAGAGGAGCTCTTTGAGGCGCAGCGGCAGAATCTGCGACAGAGAACGGCAAAATTGCAGCAGCCGGAGCAGCCACCGGACCAGCAGCAGGCGCAGCCACCGGCGCAGCCGCAGCCCCCGGCGCAGCAGCCGCAGCCCCCCGCCGAGCCAGCGCTGGGCCCGCCGCCGTCGGGACAGCAGCCACAGCCACCGGCGCAGCCGCAGCCCCCGGCCGAGCAATCCCAGCAGCTGCCCCCCACAGGCGAACCCTCCATCGGAGAGGACAAGGATGGACCGCGTTAAAATCGAGCAAGGCGTACGGCTGATCCTCGAAGGCATCGGTGAGGATCCCGCCCGCGAGGGGCTGCTGGAGACCCCTGCCCGCGTGGCCAAGATGTACGAGGAGGTCTGCGCCGGCAGCGACGAGGATCCCACGGCGCTCTTCTCCACATTTTTTGGCGAAAACCACCACGAGATGGTGTTGGTTAAGGATATCCCTTTCTACTCGCTGTGCGAACACCATCTGGTGCCGTTTTTCGGCATGGCCCACGTCGCCTATCTGCCCGGCCCAGACGGCCGCATCTGCGGGCTGAGCAAGCTGGCCCGGCTCGTGGATATCTACTCCAAACGCCTTCAGGTGCAAGAACGGCTGACCACTCAGGTGGCCGAGACGCTGGTAGAACAGCTCGCGCCCCGCGGCGTAATCGTCGTGATTGAGGCCGAGCACCTCTGCATGGCGATGCGCGGCGTAAAAAAACCCGGCTCCAAAACGATAACCTCCGCCGTGCGCGGCACCTTTGAAAGCTCGCAGAAGACCCGCAGCGAGGCGTTGTCGCTGATTTTGCGTTAGGGAGACAACCATGATAAAGATGCAGATTAAGATGAACGAAAAGAAGATTGAGCGCGACGGGCGCTACAACCTTGTCAACATATACGGTGCCATCGACGGCTACTTGGTGAACCGCCTGGGTCTTGTAAAAAGGAGCGACGGATTCTACCTGGGAACCAACGCTCCAGAGGACTTTGGTAACTTTGGCCTTGCCATGGTTACGCTCGGCAAGAAGGATTGGTTCATGGACAACGTGGATACATGGCTGTATTTCAACTCCGAGGACAGCGATGATCCTGAGGATTACGCAATAGAAGACTTCAAGGAGTTTTGCAATAGGCGCTATCAATTGAGTGCGGTATAACGTGGCCGCGCAACGCCGTCGGAAAATGATCAACTTCGACCTCAGTACAGCAAAACCAAGAGACGAATTCGGCGAAAAGGGATACAGGAAAGGCTATTCACAGATACAGCAGGTTTTTAGGGCCAACGGATTTGAGCATCATCAGTATTCGGGATATTTTTCACAGGAAGCCATGATCTCTGCGGAGGTCTACGACCTTGTTCTCAGCACCATGGTCACTGCGCTTCCCTGGTTGTCTGCCTGTGTAGAAAAATTTGACGCGACCAACGTTACCTCGCAGTCCAACATGCTTGCGGCGATAAGGAGCAGCGCGTCTTCTCCAGAAGTGCTGTTTCTATGACATACGGCGACGCCAGCCAATGGTAAAGGAGCCCATCATGTGGCATTGCGGCAAGCACCGGCTGAGTACCGAGAGGCCTTTGATCATGGGCATCCTCAACGTCACGCCGGATTCGTTTTCTGACGGCGGCAACTACACTGAGCCGCGCGTGGCGCTGGCGCATGCCCGTGAGATGCTTGCGGCGGGCGCGCAGATCATCGACGTTGGCGGCGAGTCCACCCGGCCGGGCTCTGCAGAGACCGCGGTTGGCGAGGAGCTCAGGCGCGTGTTGCCGGTGGTGCGCTCACTTGTGGAGGACGGCGCGGTCGTCTCGATAGACACCCGTCATGCAGAGGTGGCCGCCGCCGCCCTGGAGGCCGGGGCAGGCATTCTCAACGACATCACGGGCTTTACCCAGGAAGGGATGCGCGCGCTGGCAGAGCAAAGCGACGCCGGGCTGGTGGTGATGCACATGCAGGGCGAGCCGCGCGAGATGCAGACCAACCCGCATTACAACGACGTGGTGGCCGAGGTGGGAGAGTGGCTGGACGCACGCGCCGGCGAGCTTACGGCACGCGGCGTGGCCGCCGAGCGCATCTGCCTGGACGTGGGGCCGGGCTTTGGCAAGACCTTTGAGCACAACCTGGCGCTGCTTAAAGGCACTGCCGCGATGGCACAACACGCCGCCGAGCAGGGTTTTTTGTGGATGGCCGCCTGGTCGCGCAAGGGTTTCATCGGCACGCTGACGGGCGAGGAGGTGGCGGCCCGGCGCGTGGCCGGCTCGGTGGCTGTGGCCTGCTACGCCGCCGCCTGCGGCGCAAATGTCGTGCGTGTTCACGACGTTGGAGCTACGGCCCAGGCTTTACGGGTGCTGATGGCGCTGAGCTGACGTCAGCTGCGTCCCCATTTCCGTCCCTGCCCCGCCCCCGCCCCCGTTCCCGTTCCTGCCCTCGCCCCAAGCCGCCCCTGCGTCCCCAGCTGCCGGTCGACAGGCCTCCCGCTCATCTTTTCTGCTAAAACTGCATTAGGAGTTCTGCTGAAACAGCATTAGGACGCAGAAAGGCCAGCTATGACTGACGAGACCTACCTATCCCGATATGCTGACGAGCGGCTCGCCACGTTGATCGAGGAGCTTCCCGCAATCATGCTAGTGGGGCCGCGCGGCTGCGGCAAGACCACAACGGCGCAACGCTGGGCGCGCTCGATTATCCAGCTGGATCGCCCTGAAAAGGCCGAGGCGTTCAGTGCCGCGCCAGATGCGGTGCTGGCCGCGCAGGCACCGCCGACGCTGATAGATGAATGGCAGTAAACGGCATACGTTGACTACATTGTTGCGGGCGGCTTTCCTGATGCCATCGGCCTCAGTGACTTTGCCCGCAGCGCCTGGTACGAGGGCTATGTGGAGCAGCTGGTGCATTATGATGCTGCCAGGTTAGGCGAGGTGCGTTTGACGACCGTCCTGTTGAATCTGCTGCGAGTCATCGCGCTGAACACAGCGGGAATACCCTCAATCAACTCTTTGACCGAGGCGTCCCATGCCGACCAACGAACCGTCAACGGTTACCTGGGGCTGCTGGAGGATTTGCGCGTCGTCGAGCGCCTGCCTGCCTGGCAGACCAACCGCATCAGCCGCTTGGCTAAGTCTCCCAAGGACCACATCACCGATCCTGGCGTGGCAGCCCGTTTGGCGGGAGACAACCGCGAGGGGCACTCAGAAGCGCCGACTCTGTTTGTGGACAGACTTCAGCCTTTTAATATAAGGCCATGTCAGGATCTCTGGAGTTATTGCTAAAAATTTACGGTTGTGCGCCAGAAACAACCAATTATCAGGGGTTTTGCGCGAGCTTTCGCGGGGTCATGGTAAATTCTTGGAGGTGAACGGATGAATTTTTGTTGCCAACGGCGATCCGACTAAAATTTATTGCACACAAGCGTAAATTTTTAGCAATAACTCTCAAAATCAGTGCACTCCAGCACACAAGCGTAAAAAATTAGCAGCAAGCACCTCATTCCGGCCGACAATGCCCCCGTCTTGCCTCGCCAGAATCCGATTAAAGGTGCGGCAAGGGGAGGGGGGAGGCGCGACAGGGCGGGGAGCACGGCAGGGGGCTCACGGCGTCAACGAGTACCGGTTCAGCTGGCAAGTAGCGGCCACAAACAGACACAGGGACGGTTCATCCGTCCTGAAATGAGCGAACTCGAGAAACAGACACGAGGACGGTTCATCCGTCCTGAAATGAGCGAGATCAACACGCGGCGACATATTTGCTGGTTCCTGCGTCCGCGCGTGCTGTGGAGAAAAGCGGACGGATGAACCGTCCCTGTGTCCGTGCTGCGTCCGTGGTCAGCGGCATTCGCTTCAACGGGGATAACCCTTTTTGTCGCCTGCGCATAAGATAGAAGCTCCCGCGGTTTGTAAGCGGGCGGCCTACCGCGCTGGACGGTGGTAAGAGGCGCCAAAAATCCATAAAATCTCCATAAATAGTGCCGAATCTGAGGCAAATTACGCCAATTCAGCTTTTCTTGTTGCACAGGAATGGGGATAGTGTTACCATCCGGTCAAACGTTCTTTTTCAATTGAACACAGGGATGGCATGCGGCCAGAGCGGGACCGCAACAGACGAAGGGGAAACATCATGAGTAACACAGAGAAAACTGCGACGCATAAAGGCAGTCCGTTTACCAGGATAGTGTCATGTGTAATGGCATTTCTTTTGGCCTTTACGCTGCTGCCCGTCCTGCCCGCACCGGCGTTCGCTGACGAAGGAGCCGGGGGGGGGGCTTTAGGCCGCTAGCGCCAAGCGAGTATGCCCAAAAAGTAGTAGATCTGAAAACAAAGCACGCTGGCATTAACAGCCCCGAGGCGTTTAACTGGACAGCTGCGGGGATAGCCGATCCGGGGGTTGAGGGGGCAGACTTTGACAAGCTCGACGCAATGGCAAAGCAGCTTGAAGGTCTGGATGAGTTATACAATGACGACAAGCTTAAAGACTTTGATTGGCCGGACGAAGACAGCAGCGGGAAAGTTGATATTGTTGAGCAGATAGCGAAGCTGCAAGAGAGCTACAAGGGCTATTGCGATGCGGTGGATAAGTATCTGGATGATGTCATTCTCTACAAAAAGGAACTCGGTACGTATAATGTGACAACTCTGCCAGGCTACAACCAACAAGTTAGCAATTACGGAGGGGCGCTCAATAGCTTCGCCACTGCGTTTGAGAAAGACCTAGGAGACGGCAGCTTGTTTAGTTTTGCGGTGTCGAACTTGCCGCCTTCAGTTACCACATCATACGGCAACAGAACCCTGACAGCTAATGAAATTTCCAACAAGGCAAACTCGACCGCTAGTGCTGTCACGGTGCTTAGAGTAGCACAGCACTTGTTGGGCGACATCGCCGCCACCGACCTTTTAGACCCAGAAAACCTTATCAGAACTAAGGCAGCAGCTATTGCGGCGGCAATTGCAGCGACAGCAGGCACAGGCAAAACGTTGAGTACGAGTGGGCAAACGGAAACAGCAACAGGCCTTAAAGACCTGTTCTTTGGTTACTCATTCACCTTCACCGCAACCTATACCTATAACATCCCTGACGCAACAATTACCGCCGCACAGACGCTCACTGAGAACCCTCACCCTGGCGCCGCACCTACGCCCCCAAGCTTCACTCCAGACAAGGACGAGACAACGCAAGAGCTGCATGTGACAACCTATGGACAAGCCGCCGCCACCGCATTTCTTGTGGACGACAACGAGGAAACAACCAGCGACTATGAAGCAGCGCTCGCCACACTTTATGCTGCGCTGGAAACAGCGGGCACTGTTGTATTTAATATTGTTGCCAAAGACGGCGGGAGCATTGTCTCGGGCGAATTGAATATTCCCAAGGCAAGAAGTGACCCAACGACGGCAACCAAGGTGATCGCACTTACGCTGGATCCTGCCAGCCTTCCTGTTCCTGCAGGTGCGAGCTTTGGTCTTCCAGCATGGACGGTAGCTCTTGGAGATGGGGCGAGTAGCATAATTACGGCGATAGACCTTTCGAACGGCGACCTGACGATTACCATTAACACCGCCGCGACAGGCAACGGAACAGTTACAGTAAGGGCTACGTGCACGGACACAAGTGTCGACCCCTACACTGCATCCATAGCGTCGCTGACGCTCACTGTTAATGTAATAGACACCCTTGCATTCAAATCAAGCCCGCTTGTTGCTGAGGCAGACAGCACTTCAAATGATGTATCTGTTCCGCATCCTGGAGTAGAGTATGCAGACGGAGCCGTAACATACCGGATCGAAGACGGCTCAAAATCCGATCCTTGGGACGATAGGATTAGCGTTAATGCAGCCACGGGCGCTGTCGTCATAAAGAAGGACACCAACGCCGGCGACTATGAATTCACCGTGATCGCGACGGACGCGAAAGGCTATACGGCAGAGCTTCTCGTCAAGCTGACAGTGACCAATGACAACGACGACAGGTACGCCGAGTTACTCGAAAGGCTCGTGGATGTCCAGAGGGCGGTTGACGAGTTGCTGGTGCCCTTAGAGGAGATGGAAAAGGAAAATCCGGGAACGGTCAAACCAGAGATCATCGCCCAGCTAAAACTATTTACCGCTCCCGTGAAAACGCTTAAAGACACATGGAACAATGGTAGCCCCGCGCTGAACACTACGACCTTAGCGGACTCCCTGGACGATCTTATCAACCTGATTGATGATGAGACGGTTAAGAACACGCTCAAATTACTCACCGATGGAATAAGATCCATCCCCTACAGCGGATCCATCAATAAAGACTTTGCCATTAATGGAACATCTTTTCTCGGGAACCAAATAATTCCTTCACCGTTTGAGACCTACGTTTGGATTGTTGAGAAGGCGTGGGGCGCATACAACAACGAAGTCGCCCCCCTCACCGACCTGCTCAACGCCTACAACAGCCTGAACGACTTCGTCTCAGACACCGATTACGCAGATCTGACCAGCGTCAGCGACGTTAACGCCTACATCCAGGAGCTGTATGCAAAATATGCGGCGCTCGACGAAGCGCTTAATGCGTTTGCCCGTTCAGACGGTTTGGTAAAGACGATAGTAGAGGGTATTCTTGAGCACTCCAAGACCCTGCTCGCCGGCGCGGTGGAAGGCTTCCTTGCCGAAGACGTTCAGCAGAGCATCGCCGCGCTGATAGCTGCAAATATCGAAAACCAGCAGCTGGCCGAGGCCGCCGCTGGCCTGCTGGAGGACGCATTCAGCGAGCTTAAATCGCTGGCCTCCTCCACAATTAGCGAATTGCCGGAGATAACGCTGACAGATATTGTGGCCTGGTCGGCGGAGGTTCGCACCGCGCTGGAAAAGGCCGCGGGGGCCTCGGCGCTGATCGCTGGTGCGGCAGACCTGGTGGAGGACTTTAACTTTAATGATTATCTATTGGACGAGCTTGACGACCTGGACGACTTCATCGCCGCCGTTTATGGCGACTATCTGGATGCGGTGGACAACGCCGCGGGAGACAACGGCGCGCTGGCCGCAGCCCTGCAAGCGCAAATAGAGGCTCTTAAAGCCCGTGTGCTGGCCGACCCGGATGTGGCCGAGGCGATAGAGATATACAACGACATCGTCAGGATTTGGGATTTGGCAGAGCGCGTGGTTGACTACTTTGAGTCAGGCGAGGCCCAGGCGGACTACGAGAAGGCTAAAGAAGTCCTGGTAGAGTACCTGAAGGAGCTGCGCGATGAGGCGCTGGCGGAGCTTGAAGAGTATGCCCAGGACAAGTATGACGAGCTCGTCGCGAGGATAGACGCGCTGATCGATCGTCTTGAGCAGGCTGCCCTCGACGAACTGCATGAGGTGATAGAAGAGGTTAAGGCCGAGCTTGAAAAGATCAGGGAAGAGGTTAAAGCCGAGCTTGAAAAGATTAGAGCCGAGCTGGAGGAGTTCTACGAAAACGTCGAGGACGTCATTGAGGACGCTACCGCAGCGTATCAGGAACTCGAAGAGTTCTGGGATAAGGTAGAGGCGGCCTGGGATAAGGCAGAGGCGACCATCAGCCAGATTGAAGACCTCTACCAGCTTATTGAGGACTATGACTGGGACGCTGCCAAAGAGCGGCTGATAGATGAGTTTGAGCGCCTGGAGGATTATCTGGAGGACTATCTGGAGAGCGAGGCAGCTGAGCTTATCGCAAAGGTGGACGCGCTGATTGACGAGCTTGAAGACGCCACGGAGGCCGAACTGCGCGAGCTGCTGGAGCGGGCACGCGAGGAGCTTGAAGAGCTGTGGCAGGAGGCTATCGAGCAGGCGAAGATCATCGGCGATGCTGCGGCAGAGGCGATTGACGAGGCGATTCGCGACCTGCCAAACCCAAGGATAGTGCGCGTTGATCACAACGGGCAACTTTCCAACCGCGACGGGGATCGCACGGCGAGCTTTACCGAGGCCGTGTATTCCGGTCGCTTGGACAGGATCATCTGGCGAATAAACCGTCTGTTGGAGGTAAAGGGCCAAAGCGAGCGCATAGAGGCCGATTTGTTGCCGGTTTCGCTGGTGGAGCTACCCGACGGCTTTGCGCTCGAGGACGGCCAGCTGGAGGTAACCGACCGGGAGCTGTTCAAATGGACGGAAGCGGACGGCGCGAGCAGCACGCGCGTCTATACCATCAAGCTGCAATTGACGAGCGGCGTTGCCGAGATTGACGCGCTGCTCAAGAGGTATCTGGACATCGACAGCTTTGGTGAACGTGAGTTTCCCGTTACGTTAAAGCTGGATCCGGTTGTGACTTTGGCGCTTCCCTCAGACAAGACCGTTTTAGAGGTCGGCGCGCCCGGCACGATAGAGGCTATTACGACCATCGGGCCAGCCAGCAAGGTATACAACAACGCTACCGTTGAGATAGAACTGCTGAACAGCAGCGGAGCGACGGTCTATGACCCAACCGGTAAGCTGACGGTAAGTTACCTTAACGGTGCCAATGGGCAGACCCCAATAACGATTGGCGCAGACGGCAGGGCTACCATCAGCCCCTTTACGCTCACCAGCAACACGATGCTCCTCAGCGTTATTGCCTCTGAGGATGCGGCAGGAGAGAGTTTTACCTACAGGGTAACCCTGAGGGACGGCACAACGGTGCTGGCAAGGGCTGAGGGCGCGGTGAGTGTCAATCTGCTTGCTTCCGTGCCCGAGCCCGAGCCCGAGCCGAGCCCGGAGCCCGAGCCAGAGCCGAGCCCGGAGCCTGAGCCAGAGCCCAGCCCGGAGCCTGAGCCCGAGACGGAGCTCGTGCCGGTGCCGGGCACGGAGCGGCCCGCAGGCCCCACACAGCCGACCCCGTCTACACCGGCTCCGCCCGCACAGACATCTAGCAGCGGCACCGCAGCTTCTGCCGCAGGCTCATCAGCCGCCGCCATTGTGGCCGGCACGGCAGGAGGCGCAGGCGCTGTCTTGAGCACGCTTGCAGAGGCTGGCGACGGGTCGCTTCTGGCAGAGCTGACTGACACCCAGACGCCCCTAACCTCGGGCAGCTCCTCTGCTGCTGACGCAGAGCTGACCCAGATTGCCGACGCGGATGTTCCGTTGGCTGCTCAATGGGCCATGGTCAACCTTCTGTTCACCCTCATCTCCGTGGTGCTCGCCTTTGCACTCGCCGTTCACCTGCTCACCTACCGACGCAAAAGCAAAGGCGGCGGCACCGGCGCGCAGGTGCGTAGCGGCAACCTCTGGCGTATCCCGGCCATCGTCTTGGGCTTTGTAAGCGTTGTGGTCTTTTTGCTCACCGAGGACGTGACGCAGCCGTGGACCTTCACTGACAACTGGTCGTCGCCGATGGCGGTTATCGTTGGTGTGCAGATTGTGTTAACCCTCGCCATGTGGCGCTGGATGAGCAGGCCGGCAGCGAAGAAGACCGCGCGGACAAGCGCTCCTGCCGCGGCGTAAGGCGCGGAACCACCCGCTGATGGCGGCCGCAGGAGTTTTGGGCTCCTGCGGCCGCTTTGTTTTGGCGGCTTTCGCTCAGTACCCAGGCCAAAAGATCATCGCACGCTACCTTCTGGCCAATTTGCCCCAGCTCCGTCCGGGCGAGCAATGCCATTACCGCAAGCAGTGCAGGCAGACACAGGGACGGTAAACGATCTTTTAGTTTCTAAAAGATTTGCGAATGTTGCCAGGGGAGTCTTCGTCGGTGACTCTCCAGGCAAAAAACGGCATACTGGGGCAGGGAGCGGATGTTGTTGCTCAAACCGAAGTTCTTTGCGAAGACGCGAATGGCCTCCGGTGGCTGGTACTTCTCGCGATAGGCGTTCAGGCTTTTTGCGCGGACGTTGTCAGCGACAAACCTTCCGACTCCTGCACCTCGTCTACAAAAAGAACGCTATCCTGTTGTCCCTCGGCCTGCTCTGCGCCCGCTCCTGGCGCAGAGCAGGCCGAGGAACAACAGGATAGCGGCGAGCAGCAGTTGCCAGAGGGGCAGGTTGTGGCCGGTTGCGGGAATGCCTGTGGCCAGGGCGGTGTTGGGGCTGGCGACGCGGGCAAAGGTCAGCCCCTCTGTGCTGGTGTTGCCGGCCAGGTCGGTCGCGGTGATAAGGACGTCTTCTGTCGCCGCGCCGTCACTGAGCGAGCCCTGCAGCGTAAAGCGGCCGTTGGCATCGCTGGTGGTGCTTTGGCCGAGGCTGCTGAGCACCACGGTGTTGGGCTCGGTGGAGCCGGTGACGGTGAAGTCGCCGTTCGTGGCGTCGCGCTGAGGCGAGGCCAGGCCGTCGACGAGCAGGAAGGGCGCGTTTGTGTCAACGACGATGTTCACGAGCTCCAGCGTGGTGTCGCCGGAAGCGTTTTTGGCGCTGATCGCAAACAGGCCGCTGGAGACGACCTCGGAGC
>JAISMZ010000175.1 GCA_031276475.1 Coriobacteriales bacterium | reverse complement strand
GATAGCGGTCGTAAACGCCGCCGCCGTAGCCGATGCGCAGCCCGTCGCGGGTGGCAGCCAGACAGGGCACGATAATCAGCTCGATGTTCTTGGGCGCAACCGCCGGCAGCTCGGCGCGTGGCTCCAGCAGGCCGTAACTCCCCTCAACCAGCTCGGCCTCGCTGCTAATCGCCACGGCGTCCATCTGACCAAGGGAGCGACAGCGCGGCACGCAGACCCGCTTGCCGGCGCTCAAAGCGGCGCGCATCAGGCCGCGGGTATCAACCTCGTCACCAACGGAGACATAGCTGAAGATGGTCGCGGCCGCCTGATAGTGCGACGTTCGCAGCAACTGCTCGAGGATAGCCGCGTCGGCCTCGCTGCAACGGCGAGCACTCAAAGCCGCACGCTGGGCGAGCAAAGCCGCCCGCAGCTGGGCCTTGGCGGACGATGTGGGCGCTGGCGTGGTTGCCATCAAAGACGACCGAGGGGACGGCGCCTCCGAGGGATAAGACGCTGGCCAAAAGTGACGATCCTCTTGCGTCATTCCTCACTCCAGTCCGCGAAGACCGCGAATCAGCCGATCGCGCGTGTCATGTAGTGGCTGGCTCAGGCCGACGGGATAGGAGTGGGGGTTGAGCAGGCGCTTGTTGGAAGCATCGAGGGCAGCGAGGTTGGCACGGGTGTTGGCCTGAGCGTCGATGGCGCTGGGCAGATCGGCTACCGGTCTGCCGTCGCGAACTAAAGGCTGGAGCAAAAGCTGATAGCGGTTGTCCCGAAGGTCCTTCTGACGCAGCTCGTCAAAGGGATCGATGATTCGATGGTCGGCGTCGGCGTCCGTCTCGTCATATATCATGTCGCCGACCATGATGTTGTTGCTGTTAAAGTAACGGCGCACCTGAAGAATGCCTGGCAGGGTAGACTTGCGCAGCTGCGCGGAAATCTTCAGGCGCGGCTGCCAGGCTGAACCGCTGTCCGCGTCCCGCAGCGCCGACATCTTATAGACCCCGCCCAGCGAAGGCTGATCATAGGCGCAGGCCAACCTGGTGCCCACGCCCCAACCGTCTATGGCCGCATCCTGCTCGTTGAGCAGCGAATTAATGGTGTATTCGTCCAAATCGTTGCTGGCGATTATCTTCACACCAAACAACCCGGCTTCGTCTAACAGTGCGCGGGCGCGACGCGAAAGCCAGGCCAGGTCGCCGGAATCGATGCGGATGGCTGCCAGACGCTGCCCGCGCTCGGCCATCTCCTGGGCCACAGTAATGGCATTTTTCACCCCCTGCAAGACATCATAGGTGTCCACCAGCAGGGTACAGTTGTGCGGAAACGCCGCCGCATAGGCACGAAAGGCCTCCAGCTCGCCAGAAAAAGCCATCACCCAGGAATGCGCGTGCGTCCCGCTGACCGGCAGATCAAAGAGACGGCCCGCCTCTACATTTGAGGTGGAGGCGCAACCACCGACGATCGCCGCCCGTGAGGCGTAGACGCCACCAGCCGGACCCTGAGCGCGGCGCAGGCCGAACTCCGCGACAGGGCTCGCAGCTACACCAACGATGCGCGCGGCCTTGGTGGCAATCAGCGTCTCATAGTTAACCGCATTGAGAAGCGCTGTCTCTACCAGCTGACATTCACTGACGGGCCCAATCACTCGCAACAACGGCTCATTGGGAAAGACTGCCGTGCCTTCGCACACTGCGTCGATATCCACACTGAGGCGCAGCTGGGACAGGGTGGCGAGAAAATCTCTGGAGAACAGCGGCGTTCCATCGGCGGCGGGCAGCCCGCGCAGGTAGGCCAGATCGGCCTCGGTAAAACGAAAATCCTCGATGTAGTGGGCAACGTGTTGCATACCGCAGGCAATCGCATAGCCACCGGCAAAGGGTAACTCGCGAAAACTCAGGTAGAAACAGGCCTCAGCCCTGGCCTTGCCACTACGCCAATAGGCCTCCGCCATCGTCAGTTGGTAGAGATCGGTGAGCAGGGCACTCACGAGGTCGTGCCCTCTGAACGCCGCCGCCTGCGCCGGTGTTGTGGCTCGGTGCCGCTGGCGCCAGCAGGCGCAGCGGTACCAGCGGAGTCGGCGGGCGCGGGGGCCGATCGCTGCCTCCGCGGGTTGCGCACGCCGGAGGAACGCTGGCCGGGACGCGGCCGAGCGGGTGGCCCCTCGCTTCGCGCCGCCGCTTCCCTTCCCGCAAAATCGTCTGCGGCCTGCCCGCCTGTAGCGGAGCCGTCATTTAAACGCTGGTCGTCGCGTCGGGAAACGCCCTGGCCGTCGCGATTGGGACGACGCCGGCGGCGACCAGTACCGGCGGCGCTCGAGGCAGTGCCGCTCTCATCCACACCACCGGCCACGCCCGACTGCCTGACGCCATCCGCACCGCCGACAGCGCCCCCACCCGACTTCACTCCCCCGCTGCGGACGCGCTTCTTGCGCCGGCCGCGCTCCGGGGACTGCCCGCCGGCAACACCACGGGTGCTGTCTGCGGCAACACCGCGACCGCGTCCAGCAGCCGCAGCGCGATCGACGCCACCGGCAGCCGCAGCCCCCAAACGACCGGTGCCCGCGCCAATACCACTTGCGCGCGCACTGGCCGCATCCGCTTCAGCGCCCTCGCCGCGCCTCCGGCGCCGCTTGGTTCGCGTGTCGCCAGCACCGCCGCCAACACCGGCGCCCGTACGGCCTCTTCCCGATCCACTCGCACGGCCTGCACCGCCGAGCAGCTGATCCTCCAGACGCTCGTTCTCGCGGTCTAAAGCACTCAGCGCCAGCATGATGCTGGACGAGGCACAGCGATTGATGGTCTCGCGGCTGACGCGACACTTACAGGCGCAACCCTTCTCATCACGTTCGCAATCCATATCGGCCAGTGGCACCGCCAGGCTCTTTCCGCCCTCCAGGCGCAGGTGAATAACCTCGCGCGGTGTGTCCAGGTCAACGATCTTGGCATCGCCCAGGGGCGTCTGTACAAACGTACCTTTTTTGGGCGCCCGCTGTTTAAAGTCCTTGTAGGCCTCAAATTCGTATCTTAAACAGCACATTAAACGTCCGC
This sequence comes from Coriobacteriales bacterium, assembly GCA_031276475.1. Lineage (GTDB taxonomy): Bacteria > Actinomycetota > Coriobacteriia > Coriobacteriales > UBA8131 > JAISMZ01. The sequence goes on along the minus strand of JAISMZ010000175.1, from coordinate 5,966 downwards.
AGGCGCCGGATATCTTGGCTGGATTCAGCGGCAGGTCTTGCTCCTTGGCCATCCGAATAGACACCGACTGAAACTCGCAGCCCATCCGCGCGCAGCAAAACTCCTCGCCACAGTGAGCCAAACCGCCCACCATCCGAGCCTCGTCGCGGGCGCCGATCTGGCGCATATCCACGCGAACATGAAAATGTGACGCCAGCTCGCGCACCAGTTCGCGAAAGTCTACACGCACATCGCTGGCAAAATAGAAAATCGCCTTGTTACCCGAGAACAGATACTCCACCTGCACGGCCTTGATGTCCAACTCGTGCTTGGCTATCAGCTCGCGAAACACCGGCAGCGCCTCACGGCCCCTGGCGTCCAAAGCCTCCAGATGGTCAAAATCGATGTCCGAAAGCTGGCGCACCACCGGCTTTAACGACGACTTGAGCTTCTTTATCTGCGCCTCGCTGACCTCCAGTGCGCCCTCCACAACCTGGCCCACCTCACGGCCGCGCTCGGTCTCGACGAGTACGTAATCGCCCTGCCCGTATTCTGTGCCCTGTGGATCGAACCACAGCGTTTTGGGGTTATACCGCATCTTAACAGCGGTGACAGTTGCCATATCTCTCTCGATTCCCTGTTCTCAGCCTGCACAGCAGCGAGCCGCGAGGCGATGTTTATTGTCATGCAGATCACCTGACCTGAGCCTATTGCGAGCTCATCGCGGCCCATGCGGCACTGTCGGCGCTACTCAGCGCAACACAGCGCGCCGCGAACCCGCAGGAACAGAGCCTCCAAAGCCAGCTGCACGGTCACATTATACTGTATCTGCTCCTGTGCGGCATCCACGCCGGCCAGCGCGGCCAGAACCTGCACCTCCGAGGCTTGCTGGGCAATGCGGATGATATGATAATGGTGGTCATAATTTATGATATTTACTTGTCGAGAAGGAGCGGGCGCCAGCGCTCGCGACCCGCCTGATGCCGTCGACGTCGCTGTCGCTGTCGCACCTGACGCCGTGGCATAGCCAACCCGAACCATCAAGACATCGCGCAACCAGGAGCGAATGACATCCAGCGCTTCGCCCACCGTCTCGCGCTCGCGGTTGCTCAGCTCACGTTTGTGCTGCTGTTCCAGGCGCGTCTGCGCTCCTTTGGCCAGATAGTCCCGGCTCTTCTCACGTTGAAGTTCCTGCTCCACACGCACCGCGTCAAGCGGCGCCTTAAGCACTACCAGCAGGCTCTTCACAGCCTCCAACAGCTCAAAATCATCAGCGCTGTCCAGCCGCTCCAACACGCCGAGTACCTCCAGCCGCGCGGCACGACGCGCGGGAGACCGGATGAACTCCACGGCCCGATAGACTGAGCCACCACAGACGGCCAGGGCAATGCGGGCGTTGGCCTCCTGTTCACCCGAATGCACGCAGACGGTCTGCACGGCCTCCGCCTCAGGCACCCGCCGAAAGGCGACCACCTGGCAGCGGCTGAGAATGGTGGGCAGCACCGCCTCGCGCGTTCGGGCCAACAGCACGAAGGTGACGCTGGCCGGCGGCTCTTCGAGGGTCTTGAGCAACGCATTGGCAGTAGTGCCTCTGAGCAGGTCGGCCCGCGTGATCAGATAGACCTTGCGGCGAGCTCGCACCGGTGCCAGCGAAGCGTCGTGGATCAACTCCGCGATCTGCTCAGCCAGATACCCCGACGTCCCCAGCGGGTCAAGTTTGTGCAGGTCGGGATGGGTGCCATGGCGCACTCGCAAACAGTCGTCGCGGTGATGCTCGGCGCTGCCCTCATCGTCGCCGCGCCCGCAGAGCAGGGCCTCGCTCAGCAATCGCGCCGCTTCGGTCTTGCCCGAGCCCAGAGAACCAACAAAAAGGTAGGCGTGGTTGGTCTGCCCGCTGCTCAGAGCCGTGGATAAAAAGCGAGCCGCGTAGGGCTGCGAGACCAGCTCGTTAAAGGGGGCGATTATCTCTGCCGGCTTCAACGGTCTCCTCCCCATCTTTTTCCTGCACGGCCTTTCCGAGAAGGGCCAGCCGCTGGGCGAGGTCGGTGATCTGCTGGTTGGCCTTGGAAAGCCTGAGCGTAACCGAAAACATCTTAAGCAGCAAAACAAAGATGACCACTAAAAAGACGAAGTTCGCCGTTGATTCAAAGCCGAGGGCCACAGACAGGGTCATCACCAGACCGGGAGCAACGGCGGCAATGAGCAGGAGCACGCTGACCAATATCCAGAAGATGGCGTAGTCTATCTGCAGACGCCTCCTGCGTATCTGCAAAAGGAAGAATAGCAGTGTCAGTAAGGCTCCGACTATCAGCAGTATCCTCAGGGGCAGTGACATATGCGGCACCAATCACTCGACGATGGACTCGGGCGGCGGGGCGGGCGCGGGCTGCGGTTGCGGGGCGGGCGCGGGCTGCGGTTGCGAGGCGGGCGCGGGCTCATCCTGCGGCGGTTCCAGCGGGCCGAGTTGCCCCTTGCGAAAGAATTGTATCAGTAAAATGGAGACCGCCATGCGCAGCATGTACTTCAGCGAGGTGACCGGCCCCAGATAGCTTATTCCGGCGAGACGCTCGTTCATCGTTACCGGCACCTCTGTAACGCGGGCGCCCAGGCGTATCAGATAGCTGACGGTGTCTGGCTCTGGCGTCATGTGTATCTGGGTTACAAAGCGTTCGATGATGCGCCTGCTGTAGGCGCGCAGTCCGCTTGTTGGGTCGCTCAGCCGCTGGCCGGCGGTAAGGCGGATGGCCCCCGAGATCAAAGCGCCGCCCAGTGCACGCAGTGACCGTGGCTTGGGACCGCACAGGAAGCGGCTGCCGCAGACAATGTCGTGTCCGGCAAAGAGGGCCGCAAGCATCGCCGGTAAGTACTCGGGGCGATGTTGGCCGTCGGCGTCAAATTGGATGACCGCGCTATAGCCGTGCTGCCAGGCATAATGCATGCCGGCGCCCATTGCACCGGCGAGCCCCAGATTGCAGGGCAGGTCAAGCAGCGCAAAGCCCCTTTCGGCGCAGAGACGAGCGGTCGCGTCGGTGCTGCCGTCATTAACGACAAGATAGTCCAGCCACGGGCAGGTAGCGACGAGGTGCTCAACGGTGGCGACGATGCTTGCAGCCTCATTATAAGCCGGGATGATTACGAGGGTCCTGGAGGCGACGGGGGCGGCCTCGAGGGCGGTCGGCGCGACGGTAGCAGGGACGGCAGGAACAGCACTCATCAAACCTTCCCCCTCTTGACGCTCAGCCCTCGGGTAACAGCACCGATAAAAAGGAGTAACACCGGTACCTGCGACAAAACCAGCGCCAGACAGGCTCCAAAGAGACCCCTGCTGGCAATCAGCGCAACGGCCACGAGAACCGCAAAGACCACACCGACTCCATAGGCCAGCAAAATGCTCGTCTGCCTGCGCATGGTCACCAAAACGCTGTAGAACAACTGATTGAGGGCGAATAGACCACCCCCAACAATCAGCAGCGCCGCTTCCAGCGAAAACCCGCTGAGGTCAACAGCGTAAAGCAGCGTCAGAAGAGGAACGCCGAGAGGCGGCATCGCGGCGGCAATAACGGCGGTGATCAGGGCAACGAGAAACGACTGTCTCGTCAACAGATGAAAGAACCTGTGCCGGTCGCCGGCTTTGAGTGCTCGCGAAAAATCATTTAAAACCGGCATGAAAATAAATTGACTGACCAGGTTGATGACAAAGACAGGTAACACGATCAGGCTGAAATACCCCTGTGCCGTATCGTCCAACAGCCAATCGATGCCATAGCGCGCGGCATTAAAGATGAAGACCACGAGAAACGACGAAACAAAGAGCGGCAGGCAACTCCTTAAAACCTCGGCTATCCTCCCTCTGTTGATACCGCTGCGGCCGCTAAACCAGGGTCGCGCCCGCAAAACTCCCCAAGCCACAACGCTGATGATACTGGCCAGAATCGTGGCCACCAGCGCAAAAGCCGTGTCACGAACGAGAACCTGCACTGCTGTAAACGCCAAAAGCGCAAGTAGTGAGCGAAAAAACAGCGCCTGCCCGGAAAGATCGAGGCGATTTTGTTGAAAGAAAAGGCTTTGAAAGAGATCGCCGAAGGCGTGTGTGAGAAAAAACAGCGTCAGCAGGAAGGTAAGCAGCTTTTTTTCCGGCTCGGGCATGATCCAGATCACAATAACCGCGCAGACAAGCATCATCAGCAGGCAGGTAAAGATGCGAGTATGCAGGTAGTTAAAAAACGCGTACTGCTCCTGATAATCCGTCATCTGAAAAAGGTTCACTCCAAAGATGCCGATGTTGTAAAGCAGCTGCGCGACAGCAAGAGCGATGCCAAAACAGCCCACCGTAGCAACGCTTGAAGTTCTGCTGACTACGATCAGCATGATCAGTGTGTTTGCGGCAAACATGCTGGTGCCAAGGGCGTTCCAGATCACTCCTTTTCTGCGGGACGGCGCTGCGGATGTCGCTGCTTTCACCTGAAAGCCTTTCGCACTCTAAACCAGATGTAGGTGCTGCCCGCCTTCATCACCCGCTTGAATTCTGTCCAGGTGAGATTAGCCAGGAAGGTTTTTACCATATAGGTAAAGGAGAAATAATAGCGGCTCATCAGCCGGTCGCGGAGCTTCTCGATCTCCTTTGCGTTTGCGTAAGGGTAATCTACCAGACAATTGAGATAACCGTCCTTGTTCAGCCATTGGGAGTAGTCCTCGGTGCGCAGATAGTTCTCGTCTTTCACCCACTGGTAAAAGCTGGTGCCCGGAAAAGGAACCGCCTGCTGAAAGAAAACCTCATTCGCGTAGGTCTTCTTTGCAAACCTGAAGGTGTCTTCTATCGTTGCCAGGTCGTCGCCCTTAAGCCCGATCATGAAACAGCCAAAGACCTTCAGACCGAGCTTTTTAGTATTGCGAGCAAAGGCCAGGGAATCCGCAAGCTGTATCCCCTTCTGCGTCTCGTCGAGCACTCTCTGGTTGCCCGACTCATAGCCCACCACCAGCAGGCGACAACCCGCCTGCTGCATCTTCTTCATAACCTCATAAGGCAGATCGGCCCGTGCGTTGCAGGACCAGACTACCGAAAGGCCGCGCGCAAGGATCTCGTCGCAGATCTCCATCACTCGTTTCTTGTCGACCGTAAAAGTATCATCTTCAATAAATATTTCTCGGATCGCCGGCATCTGTCGGTGGATATACTCAAGCTCGTCAACGAAATTCTTAACGCTGCGCCGACGAAAGCGATGCCCACTCATCGACTGCGGGTAGGAGCAGAAGTTACACTTGAACGGGCAGCCGCGAGCGCTGACTATCTGGATCATCGGTTTTTGGGCAAAAGCATAGAAGTAATCATTGGGATCCAGGAAGCGCTGATAGACTTTTGAGACAAAAGGCAACGTGTCGAGGTCCTGAAGCCAAGGGCGGTCGGGCGTCTGGTGAATCTGACTCCGAGCGTCCCTGAAGGTGACCCCTGCAACAACGCTGAGATCGCCCCAGTTCTGAACAACCTCGTTAATGGTAAAGTCGTATTCCTGGCGAACGACGACATCAATCGCGGGGCACTCCTCCAAAACACGTTGAGAAAGCACCGTCGCGTGGGTGCCGCCAACGATCAACCGCAGCGACGGAAACTGCTCCCTGATGCGCGTCAGCGTCTGATAGTCATACTCCAGCGTGGAGGTGGTGATCTCTGCCATCAGGTAGTCGGGAGCCTCTCGCCGCACAAGGTCAAGCGTTTGTTCAACCGTAAGCTTTCTGGTTATGCAGTCGGTGAGGGCAACGTCGTATCCCTGCTCGATGCAGACGCCGGCTGCGTAACAGAGCCAGTACGGGTAGTATAACGTGCCACTCTTCGTTTTTTCTGGCCAGCGGCTGGCGCGGCTGATTGCAAAGCTATACGGTAAATTGAGAAAGAGGATTTTCACTGTCATTTTACACCTCACCAAAATCCCAGCTGCCATTGGCGCCGCATGCTCAAACGCAAAAAGCCAACCAGCGGCAGCATCAGATGG
>JAISMZ010000174.1 GCA_031276475.1 Coriobacteriales bacterium | reverse complement strand
CGTCGTCGTGCCCTCGGTGGTCAACCAATGCATCATCACCATCAAGGACACCTCGATCATCTCCGTCATTGGCCTCTCCGAGCTGACGATGATCGGTTCGCAGATCATCGCTCGCACCTTCCGCTCCTTTGAGGTCTGGGTCTGCGTTGGCGTGCTGTACTTCATCATCATCTACGCGCTCAGCAAGCTCTCCAAACTCGTAGAAAAGAGGTTCTCCCTTGTCAAAAGTGGAGATTCGCAATCTACATAAGTACTTCGGTAAAAACGAGGTGCTGCGCGGCATGGATCTGGACGTTGCCGAGGGCGAGGTAATCTGCCTGATTGGCCCTTCCGGCTCCGGCAAAAGCACGTTTTTGCGCTGCATTAACGCCCTGGAGCAGCCCACAGACGGTACCGTCGTCGTTGACGGCCACACAATCACCGACAAGCACGCCAACCTCGACAAGATCCGCGAAAACATCGGCATGGTGTTTCAGCAGTTCAATCTCTTTCCTCACCTGACGGTACTGAAGAACATCACCATGGCGCCCATCCAATGCAAGAAACTGAGCCGGCCTGAGGCCATCACCAAAGCTCATGCCCTGCTGGACAGCGTGGGGCTTTCGGAGAAATGGGACGCCTACCCCGGCTCGCTTTCCGGCGGGCAGCAGCAGCGCGTAGCCATCGCACGGGCGCTGGCGATGGAACCAGCGCTGATGCTTTTTGACGAACCGACAAGCGCGCTTGACCCCGAGATGGTCGGTGATGTACTGAACGTGATGCGCGAGCTGGCCCGTGAAGGCATGACAATGATCATTGTCACCCACGAGATGGGCTTCGCCCGCGAGGTAGCCGACCGGGTGGTGTTCATTGACGGTGGCCTGATAGTCGAGCAGGGCCCGCCCTCGCAGTTCTTCAGCTCGCCGCAAAACCCGCGCACCATCACTTTTCTAAATAAGGTGCTTTAGATGCTGCCGTCACGTCCGTGCCCGTCGTGCCAAAAAACATCGTGCGGGCGACAGTGGGTGACAGCCGAGGCAAGCCAGGCGCCCTTGTCATGTTCGGGATAATCAATTACGGCGCCTTCATCGCAGCCGCCGTCCTGCTCAATCTGACCCCCGGGGTCGACACCCTCTACATCCTCGGCAAATCCGTGACCGGCGGGCCGCGCGTCGGCATCGCCTCGGCTCTGGGAATCAGCTCTGGGCTGGTGGTACACACCCTGCTTGCGGCCTTCGGGCTGAGCATCGTCTTGGTCAGCTCCCCCTGGCTGTTCTGGGCGGTAAAGCTGCTGGGCTGCTGCTACCTGGTGATCCTCGGACTGCGTGCCCTGCTCTCGCGCAACAGCTTACTTGTGGAGGAGGACGCCGCGCAACGCCTTCGCGCCCTGCCTGTCTACCTCCAGGGGATCCTGGTAAACGTCACCAACCCCAAGATCGCCCTGTTCTTCCTCGCCTTCCTGCCGCAGTTCGTCGACCCGGCGCTGATGGCGGGGGCGGGCGGCCCCGACGCCGCAGTGGGGATCCATCTGGGCGGCATCGGCGCCACCTCACTCCCCTTCCTGCTTCTGGGCGCGACCTTCATCTGCACCAGCACGCTCTGGTGCCTTGTCCTGGCGTTTGGTGCCGGGCAGTTCAAACGCCTGCTTGAGCGCCGCACACACCTGGCGGCGACCGCCAATAAAGTGGCCGGCCTGCTCTACATCGCCCTGGGCCTGAGCATCTTTGCCACTCCGCTGCCGGGATGATTAGGGCAGTAATGCTGGGGCTACGCAGTCCTTGTTGCATTTTGCGGCATGCAGGTATACTTATGGTAGGGTAAATAGGGAATGCGCCCTTGCTCATTTGGAATGGAGGTTTTGCTATGGGAAGCATATTAGTTGACAATGCTAAAGTGATGGCAAAAGGGCAGATTACCTTGCCTAAGGACATCCGCACAGTCCTCGGAGTTCAAACCGGTGACAGGGTAACACTGATTCACAAGGATGATCAGGTCATCATCATGAATTCGGCTGTCTATGCCATGAAGATGCTTCAGGTGGCGATGGAAGGCGAGGCAGAAAAATCCGGGTTGCACTCGGATGATGATGTGGTGGATATGCTTATGGAAATGCGTAGAGAAAAACCGGCACGATGAGGATTCTCATCGACACCAACATTTTAATCTCCGCCGCTCTCTTTCCTCAAAGCGTGCCAGCGCAGGCTTACATGAAAGCCGTGATGCCACCTCATGATGCTGTGGTCTGCGACTACTCAATGGATGAGCTGAGCAGAGTTTACGATCGAAAGTTCTCCCAGAGGATACAGGATTTTGAGCATTTCGTTTCTGTGCTGACACTCTCGGTGAAGATTGTGCCTACTCCGCATATAGGCAGGGCGCTGCCCAATGCTATTCGCAGCGCCCGCGCTTACTTCAATAGTTCTCGTAGCCTAACGGCCTCGCTCAGTCAGATATGAAGGCACCGCCATCAGCATGCAGGTTCTGACCGGTCATCCAGTGACTCTCATCCGAGGCCAGGAACAGCAGTATCGGGGTGACATCCGCATAAGGGTCGCCTACCCGCTCAAAGGGGTTATCCTTAAAGGCTTCTTCGGCCCACTTCTGAATCTCCTCAGACTGCTCCTGCAGCCCTTCAGCGCAGTTGTCGGTAAAGCCGCCGGGCATGATTGAGTTGACCCTGATGTTCAGCGGACCGAGCTCCCTTGCCGTCACCCGCGTCAAGCCGCCAACAGCAGCCTTGACCGTGGCGTATACAGCGTGTCCGACGGTGCCTTCCCTTGCGGCTTTGGATGAGAAATTGATAATTGAGGTGCCCGCACCGGGTTTATCCATCATATGGGGGGCACAGAGCTGCATGAAATGAAAGTAGGCATAGATGCAGCACTTTGTCTCCAACTCCAGCTCGTCCAAAGTCTTTGCCAAAAACGGCAACAGAGGCGTTGTAGTATGTGCGTTATTCACCAGTACGTCGATAGTCTCATAGCGCTCGATGACTGCGTCGATGAATGCCTCTCGCTGCTCCGCTACGGTTACGTCACAGGGACAGGCCAACACCTCGGCACCTTTTTCCTCACAGAGCCGTTTGGTCTCCTCAAGCTTGGCTACCGTGCGGCTGCAAATAGCAAGCCTTGCTCCCTCATCCGCAAATCTTATTGCTTCCTGCTTGCCCAAACCGCTGGCAGTACCGGTAATAATGCAGACCTTTCCATCTAGTTTTCCCATGATAGACCTTCCTTAGTCGATGTCCGCGTCTTCAAGCTCTTCGGCAATAGTCGCGCGCAGTTCCTTTGAGCACTTGGTAGCCGGGAAGGCGAGCAGCGCCTGCAGGCTCATTCCCAATGCCTGCTTCATCCGCGGGTCGTCGCGATCCATATCGGGCATGTGTTTTCTTACGATGGCATAGGCCTCGTCATTGGCGAATATGTCTTTGACCTTGGATTTAACAGTGATAGTCATGATAAGTTCCTCTTTTCGCGTCGGTTTCGCCTCTCAGCGATTTTGATGAATTTGCTATACAGAATCTTATTTTGTGGTTACCTGATTCTGCAAAGCCTGGTCTGCTGTGTTTATCTTCTCAGCCCAGTCGCCCTTTATCGGTGATCAGCGCCTGATAACCGCTGCACTGCACGCTGTCGCCAACGTTTGCAGAGCCGTAGTCGATAAGCGCATAGCCGATGTTCTTCTCTACGGTATAACCGTAGGTGAATCTTGTTACCCGGCCGATGACCTTGCCGTCCTTGATTACTTTGGCACCTTTGGGGCCGCCGTAGATAACGGCATCGTAATCGGGTACTTCTATGCCGACGAGCTGGCGTGCGGGAGTCTTGCCTTTAAGCTTTTTCAGTGCCCTCTTTCCAACGAAGTTCTTATCCCAGTAGATGGTCTCGCCAAAACCGACTTCGTAAGGCGTACAACGGCGGATGTCGAGCATCAGGTAATACCCCGCCTCGGCAGACAGCGTTAAAGCCATGACGTCGATCTCGGTGACATGCACGGCCTTGTGCTTTTTGGCCGCTGCATCGAGCTTCTTCTCTAAGGTCTCGGCCTGCTCGGTGGGCACGTAGATCTCAAAACCCAGCTTCTCGCCCGTGAATCCGGAGCGTGCGACCTTAATCGGCACTTTGTCCATCGTGGTATCCTTGATGGAGAAGAACTTCATTCCCTCAACCGAATCATCGATAACCGCATCGACTATCTCAGCAGAAACAGGCCCTTGGACGGAATACATCCGCCACGCTGCCGTGATGTCCTCAAATTCAACATCAAAATCCTCAGAATACCAGCCAAAACGCTTGACCAGGTCTTTCATATAGAGGGTCGATACCCAAAACTTCTTCTGATCCAGACAGAAGATGATC